>JAITKU010000139.1 GCA_031278255.1 Eubacteriales Family XIII. Incertae Sedis bacterium
CGTCGAAAGGCGTCGCTTTTTTGGAGAGGGTGCGCGCGCATCCGAACGTGCTGCTGTTCCCGCTGACGCGCGAAAACAGGGATGCGGCGCCGGAGCGCCTTTGGTCCCTCCTCGGGCGGACCTTGGGGCTTTGATCTGATTTTGTATGTCTAAAAAACATATCTCAAAAAATGCCGACATCCGTTGCGAGCGTAACGATTGCGTTGTTTCTGCGCCGCCAAATCTCGGGACGCGCCGGCCCGTCAACTTACATCGAAAATTGAAAACAAAGAAGATTTTTGCATTTGTTCATGATATAATGATTAAAAGTTTATTCGGAAATGAATGGGTACGGAGGTAGATGAATATGGGCAGACACGGAACCATAGCGGGCCGCAAGGCGGCGCAGGACTCAAAGCGCGCGGCGGTGTTTACGAAGTATGCGCGGGCGATTACCGTCGCCGCGAAAGCGGGCGGGGATCCCGATTACAATGTGAGTCTCAAGCACGCCATCGAGAAAGCGAAGTCCATCAACATGCCGAACGACAACATCTCGCGGGCGGTCAAGAAAGGGACGGGCGAACTCGCGGGCGAATCCTACGAACCCGGCAGCTTCGAGGGCTACGGCGCCGGCGGCGTGGCCGTTATCGTGGAGGTGCTGACGGACAACAAGAACCGAACCACATCGGCCGTAAAGCATACCTTTGACAGATTCGGCGGCAATCTCGGCGTACCCGGCTGCGTTTCCTATATGTTTGAGCGCAAGGGCGTCATATTGATAGAGCGGGACGCTTCGATCGATGAGGACGCGCTGATGGAGACGGCGCTCGAAGCGGGCATGGACGATATGATCAGCTATGATGACAGCTTTGAGATCCGAACCTCGCAGGAGGCGTTCAACGCGGTGGCCGAGGCCCTGCGGAATGCGCGTTACACGCTTGCGGAGGCGGATGTGGAGTACGTTCCCTCCATGGAGACCACGCCCGCGGAGGGGGATATCAAGAATCTGACGCGCATGATAGAGGCCCTGGAGGAGAATGACGACGTGCAGAAAGTCTACACGAACTGCGCGGTGGATTTGGCGGGATAGGACGGCGCGAGTCCGAGCATCAGCATGACGAGCGCCATTTCAAAGGTGACACCCGTCAGGGGAAGGATGCCCGCATCGAGCATACGGGCCGTTGTTTCGTACAGGATTTTGCCGCCGTGCGGCGCTTTTTGCGAAAAAGGCGCGACGCAGAGCGGAATGCCGGCTTCCGCGCAGCGTTTTGCGAGGTACAGGACGGAACCGGATTCGCTTTCTTCCGCGAAAGCCGCCGCCGTGTTCGAGTGGTACAGCCCGTGCAGCACGGCGTCCGCCCCGTCGAGCCGGTAGGCGGCGTAATCTATGCCCACATGGGGCCGGATGGCCGGCACCTTGCGAAAGCGGCCGTCGAAGTTTTCAAAGAAACCGTTCGGGATCGGAACGGAGGGCGGCGGCGCCTTGCGGCGGCGGAGTTTGCCCGCGCGGATTTCGGCGAACGGATCACCCGCCGCGCCGCCGTAGAACAGGCTGAAGAAATCATCGCCGCCGCAGGGACATTGCAAAAGTTCCGCGCCCGCGTGCAGGTAGCTGCGCCCGTCGCTGTTTTTGTATACCGCGTATACGCCCGGCGGGATTTTTTCCTCTATGGCCGTGAGCGCGGCGGCAAAATTTTCCCGGCCGTTTGACGCGGGATCGGAGAGCGGTCTGTTCGCCGAGACGAGGAGGACGGGCAGCTTCGGCGCCGAAAACATCAGGCTGAGCAGGCAGGCTGTATAGGCCAAGGTGTCCGTGCCGTGGGTGACGATCAGGCCGTCCTTGCCGTCCGTCGCGAGGCCGCGCAGGTGCAGGATCAGTTCGTACCAATGCGCCGTGGTCATGTTTTCGCTCAATATGTTCAAGGGGCGGCTCTCGGAAAAAAGCACCCCGTCCGGGACGGGAAGCCGCGTCGCGTCCTGCGCCTCGGCGGGCGCAAGCGCGCGCGCGCCGTCCGCGCGTACCGAGCCTATGGTTCCGCCCGTGTGAAGAATATGTATGTTCATGGAATCTACTCCTTTTAATGTAAAAATCAAGCTCCGTGTACGGCCCCGATCCGTCGCGGCGTTTGAGCCTTTGACCGGGGCGCCCGCCGGCGGACATCGGAAATGCGTTCCTGCGCGCGCCTTTAAAGCCTATTATACTTTAAATTTATATAATTTCAAAGACTTCCATGACAAATTGTAAGTATTGCAATTCCCGAAGAGGTATGCTATATTATGTTTATGGATAAAAAATCCTGAGGTGTTCGTTAAGATTATATAATTTATCCAACACTTTAATTCACGGGAATCCGGGTTTTCACGGGGATGCCGAGCCGTTTCGGACGGAGGACAGACGCGCGGAACAGGACAACCACTTATCTAAAGGTAAGGTTGTGAATTTGTGATCTGACGGCACATTCGGGATTTTTTTTTCATATTTTTCGGTCAGTTTTGCTTCCGTTCCGAGGATTTCTTGCCATGCGCTACATCGAAGTGAAGATATATGTTTCGCCGGCCGGCCTGGAGCCTGTGACCGCCCTGCTTATCGAGCAGGGGGTTACGGGCGTCGCGATCGACGATCCGCGGGAGATTGCGGAATCAGCATCGCGCAAGACCGGACCGGGTCCGGATTATTTCGACGAAGCCCTGCTTGCGGCCGGCGCGGCCCGTGCGGGCGAGATCGAGGTTTCTTTCTATTTGGAGGATGACGCGGAGGGCGCGCGGCGCTTTGCGGACATCAAGCTCGAACTCATGAAGCTGAAAGGGCTGGAGTTTGACGGCGTTTTCGGCGAGGGCCTGCCGCTGGGCAGACTCTTTGCGGAAAGCGTTCGGCGCTCGGACGACGAATGGAAAGACGTTTGGAAGCAGTATTTCAAACCGTTTCGCTTGACGGAACGGCTCACTGTCAGACCGGGTTTTGAAAACGATACGCCCGCGGCGCCTTTTGAACGCGTGATCAGGCTCGATCCCGGCATGGCTTTCGGGACGGGCCGGCACGAGACGACGGCGCTCTGCGCGCGTCTCTTGGAAGCGTCCGTGAAGCCGGGCGCGTCCGTACTCGACATCGGCTGCGGTTCGGGCATACTCTCGATCGCGGCCGCGTTGCTTGGCGCGGGGGAGGTGCTTGCCGTCGATCTCGACGATACGGCCGTAGCGGTCGCGCGGGACAATATCGCGGCCAACGCCTGTGCGGACCTCGTGCGCGTCGTGCGGGGCGATCTGCTTGCGGGACTCGATTTTGCGGCCGACATCGCGGTGGCAAACCTTACGGCGGACCTGATCGCGACGCTGGCCGGCGGGCTTAGGGCCCATCTGAAAGCCGGCGGGTCTTTCATCGCTTCGGGCATCTTGGAGGAGAGATGCGATTTCGCGATTTCGGCCGTCGAAGCGGCGGGATTTCGCGTCGCGGAACGCGTCCTCGCGGGTGAGTGGTGCGCGATCAGGGCGGTATGAGCAGATTTTTTGTGGACGCGGACCAAATCACAGGCGACGAGATACGGATCGTTTCGCCCCGGGATGTCAGGCATTTGACGCGGGTGTTGCGCGCGGCGCGCGGCGATCGCGTCGAGGTGTCGGACAGCGCGGAATGGGAATACGAAACGGAATTCCTGCACGTCCGAGACGGCGCGGCCGTCTTGCGCATTGTGGACAGACAGCGTTTCACGCGGGAACCCGGCATAAGGATCGCGCTCTTTCAGGGTCTGCCCAAGGCCGCGAAGATGGACGCGATCGTCCAAAAGGCCGTCGAACTCGGCGTCGCCGAGATATATCCCGTGGCCTGCGCGCGCAGCGTCGCGGCGGGAGAGGCGGTTTCGGAACACAGGCTCGCCCGCTGGCGGAAGATATCGGCCGAGGCCGCGAAGCAATGCCGCCGCGGTTTGACGCCGCAGCTGCATCCCGTTCTCGCGTTTGACGCGGCGCTCGCAAAGATGTGCGGTTTTGCGCTCCCGCTTTTTCCCTACGAGTGCGAAACGGAACGCAGCCTGAAATCCTGTCTGCGGGGACTGTCCGCAAAGCCCGCGGACATCGCGCTGATCATCGGACCCGAGGGCGGTTTTTCGGGGGAAGAGGCCGACGCGCTGGTCGCGGCGGGCGCGGTCTCCGTGAGTTTGGGCGCCGCGATTTTGCGAACCGAAACGGCGGGACCGGCCGCCGTCGCCATGATCCTGTACGAGTTTGAACAGACGTGACCGGGAACGGATTCCGATGTGCGATAAGACCATAGCGTTCCACACCCTCGGATGCAGGGTAAACCAATATGAAACGCAGGCCCTGCGAGAGAGCTTTGCCGCCTGCGGCTACACGATCGTTCCCGCGTCCGAAAGGGCGGATGTCAGCGTGATCAACACCTGCACGGTCACGAATCTTTCCGATCGGAAGTCGCGGCAGTACATCAGGCGGGCGCGGCGCCTCAATCCGGACGGCGTTGTCGCCGTCGTCGGTTGCTACGCGCAGATGAATCCGCGGGAGACGGCGGCCATGCGGGAGGTGGACATCGTTCTCGGCAGCGCGGAAAAAGAACGTTTGCCGGAACTGGTCGAGGCCTTTGTGCGCGACGGAAAAAGACGCGCGGCGCTTCGGCCTTTTGACGCGGACCCGGGCTTCCGCGCCGGCGTCGCGGGCATGGAATCGCGGACGCGCGCCTATATCAAGATACAGGACGGCTGTGACCGCCGCTGCGCGTATTGCGTAATCCCCTATGCGCGGGGACCCGCGCGCAGCAGACCGGCGGAGGACATCGTTGCCGAGGCGCGGACCCTGCTTGAGGCCGGTTATAAAGAGCTTGTTCTGACGGGGATCAACACGGCGCTCTACGGCGCCGCGGCCGCAGAGGTTTCGGAACGCGGCGTGCATACGATCGTGGCGCGGCTCGCGGCGCTCGACGGGGATTTTCGCATCCGGCTCGGCTCCCTCGAACCCACCGTGATCGACGCGCGCTATGTGACGCGCCTGTTCGCGTACGAAAAACTCTGTCCCGCCCTGCACCTCTCCGTGCAGAGCGGCAGTACGCGGATCCTCGCGGCCATGCGCAGGGGCTATACGCGCGCGGACTATCTGGAACTGGTCCGAACGCTCCGGGGACACGATCCCGCCTACGGACTCAGCACGGATATCATCGCCGGCTTCCCCGGGGAAACGGAGGCGGATTTCGACGACAGCCTCAGTCTGCTCGAAGCGGTGGACTTTTCGCACGTACACGTGTTCCGCTTCTCGAAGCGCGCGGGCACCGCCGCGGCTTCTATGCCGGACCGGGTGCCTGCGGACTTGAAAGCGGCGCGCGGCGAGAGGTTGCTGCGTGCGGGGGAGGCTTCCGCCGCCGCTTTTTTGCGGCGCAACATCGGCGCCGTCCGTCGCGTGTTGTGTGAGTGCAGGGACCCGAAATCCGGTCTCTTGACGGGCCTTACGGAAAACGGCGTGCGCGTCCGCTTCGCGGGCGAGGAATCGCTGTGCGGCGGCTTCGTGCGCGTCAGGCTGTCCGCGCCGGCGAAAGACGGTCTGCGCGGCGAGGCGCTGTGACGCGTCCGGTCCCGCGTTTTGTTTCCGCGGCGCGCGGCGCCGCGGCAGTATTCGCGGCAGTATTTATAGAAAGGAAAGGATCGCAGCATGTTTGAGTGTGTCTTTTGCAAGATCGCAAAGGGGGATATCCCCGCGCGCGTCGCCTATGAGGACGAGCATATCCTGTGCTTTCACGATCTCGAACCGCAGGCGCCCGTCCATGTGCTGCTCATCCCGCGCAAACACATCGAATCGCTGGATGCGGCGGCGGGGGAGGACGCGGCCCTGCTCGGACATCTGCTCCTCAGTGTGCGGGATATCGCCGCGCGTCTGGGCCTCGAAAACGGATATCGCCTCGTGAACAACTGCGGCGAGGACGGTATGCAGACCGTGAAGCACCTGCATTTTCACCTGCTCGGCAAACGCCGCCTGCTTTGGCCCCCGGGCTGAGGACGAACGCGCGGAAAAGGCCGGCCTGCTTCGGCGCCGCGCGAGGGCGGGCGGAAATCGTTTGCTTCAATCGACATTTTACTCCGGGAGGCAACCAATGAAAGGCAAAAATCCCCAAAGCGGCATGATCAAGAGTCCCAAGGCACTGCTCGCCATCGCAAAAGCGGAGGCGCTCGGCGATGCCTGTTTTCGCTATATCCTGACGCGCATCAAGCCCGGCGTCACCGAGAACTCCATCGCGGCGGAGATCGAAAAATTTCTGCGGGACAACGGCTCGCAGGGTCTCGCGTTTCCGACCATCTGCGTTTCCGGCGTCGCATCCAACGAACCGCACGGCGTTCCGAGCGACAAGGTGATCGAAAAGGGGGACTTCGTGGTCCTCGATTTCGGCGCGCGCATAGACGGATACTGCGGCGATATGACGCGCACCGTGGCCGTCGGCGAGGTTTCGAGTATCCAAGAGAATGTGTATGACATCGTACTTCGGGCGCAGGAGGCCGCGATCGCGGTCCTGCGGGAGGGCGTGGGCTGTGATTTTGTGGACTACACGGCGCGGGAGATCATCACGAAAGCCGGCTACGGCCCGTATTTCCTGCACGGCACCGGTCACGGCGTCGGGAAAAAGGTACACGAAAGCCCGCGCTTCAACGCGATGAGCGGCCATGTTCTGGCGGAGGATATGCCCGTCACCGTCGAGCCGGGTATCTACCTCCCGGATAAATTCGGCGTGCGGATCGAGGATCTCTTGATCGTCACGAAGTTCGGCGCGGTGAACCTAACGCAGTCCGAGAAGCGCCTGATCGTCCTGTGATTACACATCCTTTGAAATATGAACGGAGCCGAATTTGAACGACGGCGTCAGTCTCCCGCCTCTACAGGCGGCGGGTTTCAACTTTCCAAGCTGTCAGTGGCGGGTGCAACGTTCGGCTTCGCCTCACTCCTCCGCTCTCTTCGTTCACTTCGCTGTCCCATTTTCCGGCCGCG
>JAITKU010000201.1 GCA_031278255.1 Eubacteriales Family XIII. Incertae Sedis bacterium
GGTAAACTCCTAACCCGCTAAAGCGGGGGAGTTGTCGAGTGGCTCCTTCCAACCGTTTGCAAAAGGCGCAAACGGGGATACCCGTTCGCTTCGCTCCGGGCACACGTAGGAGCGCAGAATCCCTTAACCCCGCAGAACATCCGTTCAACAATTTGGGTGCTTCCCGCGCTCAAATTCAGACGGAGCCGAATTTGAACGACGCCGCCCAATCCCCGGCCGGCTGTGTTGCGCGGGCCGGCGCAAATCTCCTTTTTTTGACTTTCGATGCGGCGGCCTACTCGGGTGCCGCGCGCGTTTCCCCGTCCGAATCCGAAGCGGGCGGTTCCGCGATCTCCCCGTCTGCGTCCGCGTCCGAGGCGGACGGCTCCGCAGCCTCCCCGTCCGTGTCCGAAGCGGGCGGTTCCGCGATCTCCGAAACGGGGGCGGCCTCTTCCGCGTCGCCCTCCCGCGCGGCGATCTCCCCATCCGCGTCCGAAGCGGGCAGCTCCATAGCCTCCCCGTCCGCGTCCAAAGCGAACGGTTCCGCGGCCTCCTCCTGCGAATCGTCGGCGTATGCCGCATCCGCGTAGGGGGTCTGATCCGGAAAATATTGGCTGTGGCTCTTGATGTCTATCTTCCACCCGCAGAGCTTGGCCGCAAGTCTGACGTTCTGCCCCTCCTTGCCTATGGCGAGCGAAAGCTGATAATCCGGGACGATAACCGTGGCGGATTTTCCGTCCTCGTTCAGGATCACCTGCTCCACCTTGGCGGGCGAGAGCGCGTTGCTGACGTTCCGCTGCACATCGTCACTCCAGTTTATGATATCGATCTTCTCCCCCGAGAGTTCATCGACGACGGCCTGCACGCGAATCCCGCGCGAACCCACGCAGGCGCCGACGGGATCGATGCCGTCGTCCTCCGTAAAAACCGCCATCTTCGTGCGGGAGCCGGCCTCCCGCGCCAAGCTTCTGATCTCCACAACGCCGTCCTGTATCTCGGGAACCTCCAACTCAAAGAGACGCTTGACAAGGCCGGGATGCGATCTGGAGAGATATATCTGCGGACCTTTCATGGTCTTGCGCACATCCATGATAAAGAACTTCATCCTGCTGTTTACATGGTATCCCTCGCTCTTGACCTGTTCCGTGACGGCCAAAATGCCCTCCGTTTTTCCCATACTGACAAAGACCGTTTCGTTGCTGATACGCTGAATGACGCCCGTCACAATCTCGCCCTGCCTGTTCACGTAGTCGTCGAAGATCACGCCGCGTTCCGCCTCGCGTATGCGCTGCACGACGACCTGCTTCGCCGTCTGCGCCGCTATGCGCCCGAAATCCTTGGGCGTGACCCTGTATTCGATCGCGTCGCCCGCCTTGTAGTTGGGATCCAGCCCGATGACATCCTCGAGGGCGACCTGAAAAGACTCGTCCTCCACAACCTCCACAACGTCCTTGCGCATATATACGTCGATGTCGCCCGTTTCCCTGTCGATGTTGACGCTGACATTCTGCGAGGTGCCGTAATTCTTCTTGTACGCGGAGATCAGAGCCATCTCTATGGCCTCTATCAGCAAGTCCTTAGAGACATCTTTCTCCCGTTCGAGCTCTTCCACAGCAAGAATAAATTCCCTGTTCATAATCGTAACATCCTCCATGCAAAATATCCGCGTATCGTCTTTAGAAGATCACCTTGAGCCGCGTCACGGCCGCTTCGCTTTTGGGCAGCGTCAACCTTTCGCCCCGATCCGTGTCGATGCTTATAATCCCGTCCGCCAGACCGACCAACACCCCCTCGAGTTTTTTCTTGCCCTCGAAAGCGCGATAGAGTCCGATTTCGACCGGCCGCCCCGCGAAGCGCGCAAAATCCGCGTCGCAGAGCAGCGCGCGATCCAAACCCGGCGAGGATACCTCCAGATAGTAGTTTTGCGCGATCGGATCGAGTTCGTCCAAGCGATCGCTCAGGAATCGGCTGATCCGCTCGCAATCGTCGGTCCCGATGCCCGGCGCGTCGATATCCGATGCGGCCCGATCGACGTACACGCGCAGGTATCTGTCCTTGCCCTCTTTCACGAATTCCGCGTTGTAAAGCGCATAGCCGTTTTCCGTCAAAAAATCGGCCAAAATCTCCTTTGTCAGTTCCGTTACAGTCTTTTTCGCCATCCTACAGAGACCCTCGCACGCCGCGCCGCCGGGCGCCATCAAAATGAAAGAGTGGGATTGCCCACTCTCTTTGCCGCCGCCGTTACAATTCTCGCTCTGATCACTATAGCACAATAATAACACGATTGCAAGGGTTTTTTCACAGATTGAATCGTTATGTAACCGTCCGGCCGGTCACGCCAATTTGCTCCGAATCCAATCCGTCACGCGTTTCAGATTCTCCTGCCCGTAAAAGCGCGCGTCCCCGTGCGCGTATCCCGCAAACATATCCAAGGCGACGCGATCCGTCCCGCAGCGCGCTTTTATCTTTTCGGCGATACGCCGCGCGCATTCCGGGGCCGCGATCACATCCGCGTCCCCGTGCTGCAACAGCACGGGCGGCATGTTTTTCGCGATCCACGTCTCGGGCGAAGCGAAATACGCGAGATTTGAATGCGTGCGACAGTCCGCGCCGAGAAAGACGCTCCCAAAATCGATACGCGGAATTTCAAAGCCGTTCGGCATCGTTATCGGCGTCGCGCCGAAAGTCTCGTTGAACGCCGATTGCACGACAAAATCACCGCAACCGAACCAATCGACGACGGCCTGCACCGTGCCGTCCACATCCGCGAAGCCGAGCGAATCATCGTACATCGCGGGGAGATCGGCCGTCGCCGCCGCCATGATCGCGTGATAGCCTCCCGCGGAATCGCCCGCCGTCACAAAGCGCGCGGGGTCGAGTCCGTACACCGCCGCATTCGCGCGAAGAAAGCGTATCGCCGCCTTAAAGTCGAAGAGCGGATTCGGAAAAAGCCCCTCCGCCTCGTAGCCGCCGTCCGCGCGCGGCAGACAGAGGCGCTGCTCAACGGACGCGACGGCAAAACCCTCCGATACGCAGTCTACAAAGCCCGCGACTTGATCGTCGCGCTTCATCCCGCCGATAAAGGCGCCGCCGTGAATGCAGACAATCGTCGGAAACGGACCGTTCCCGTTTTCGGGCAGATAGAGATCGAGCCTGCGCGCGGGATGGGGCTTGTCCGGGGTGTAATCGATGTCGAGTCGCTTGCGGACGATGGCGGACGTGTCCATGACGGGCAAGTCGAATGCGCTGTTCATATCGGGCGGTACGATTTTTACGAGTTTCATAATCCTGTGCCTCCTCCTGTAATCCGGACAACCGGTCCTCCCTCGCGCAACACATCGGCGGGCATGGCGGCAAGCGCCCCCGCCCGTTTTATATCTATCCCGCGTCGCGGCCGGTCGCGGCATCCTCGCGCGGAAATATCCGCAGTACCGTTTCCTTAAAGGCCTGCGCGGCCGCGGAAGAAACGGATTTGTTCCAAGCGATGATCGAAACGCCGGCGGCATCCTCGCCGCAGATCGGCAGGGCCGTCACGTCGGGCCACGGATAATACAGCCCCAGCGAGGGCGGGAGGATGGCGATGCCCACGCGGGCGTTCACGGAGACGATGACCGCTTCCGCGCGGTTATAGTAGTTGATGACGCGCGGGACGCACCGCCTGTTGCGGCAGATCGTCGCGATCTGATCCGTCAGCATGGTATCGCTCTGCGGCACGGAAACAAAGGGGAAGCGCTGCACCGTGGACCAGTCGTCCATGTCTATTTCGGGCGCGTCCGACCTGTGTACGAAGAGATGCAAGCGGTATCTGCTCGCGACCGTATACGCGTAGCTGCTTTCGTCGGGCAGCATGTTCTTTGAGGTGAAGAAGAAGTCGTATTCGTTTTGGATGAGCGCTTTCGTCTGCGCGGAACCCGCTATGAAGTCGATGTCCGCCTGAACGAGCGGATGGGTGCGGGCGAACAGGGAAAGGCATTCCGAAAGCTCGAAGGCCGAGGAGGAAACCACGGCAAGTCGGACGATGCCGGAGCGCCCGCAGGCGATGTTCTGTATCCTGTTTTCGGCCATCTCGGCGAGGTCCAAAATACTGTTCGCGTATTCCAAGAGTTCCAGACCCGCGCCGGTCAGGGACACCTTATGGCTGTCCCGCAGGAGCAAGGTCACGCCCAGTTCCGATTCCAAGGATTTGATCCGGTGACTGATCGCGGGCTGTGTGAGAAAAAACTTTTTCGCGGTTTCCGTCAGATTCAAGGTCTTAGCCACATCCGCAAATACTTTCAACTGCATGAATTCCAAGCCGCTTCTCCTTCAGAATATCGTGGCGCACAAAAAATCCGCCGGCCCGTGCCGGCGAAGCAGAGCGCTTCATGCGTCGTTTCGGACCGCTCCGCGCCAAGCGTGATCCCATGGCCTTTCGGTAACAGTAATTATTTTATCATAAACGCTTTTAATTGAAAACCAGAAAAGATTCATTTCCATTATGAAATTACATTTAATATACTGTATTTGAAAACAACGCGACGGAAAGGAGGCGTATACTGCCAAGACGCATTATACAAACACAGACATGGATACCCGATACGATCATATCGTACACACCACCACCTGGTCGGCCGGCCCCGGCTGCCACGGCGGATGCGGCGCAAAACTCTACGTGAAAGACGGCAAGGTCGTCAAGGTCGAGGGCGACGAGGACCATCCGTGGAACGGGGGACGCGGTTGCTCGCGGTTGCTCGCGATGACGCAGTACATGTACCATCCCGAACGGATACTCTACCCGCTGAAGCGGGTCGGTCCGCGCGGCGACGGCAATTTCGCGCGCATTTCCTGGGAGGAAGCCTACGACACCATAGAAGAGCGTTTCAACAAGATCAAGGAAAGCTACGGCGCGAAAGCCGTGATCTTCATTCAGGGCACGGGGCGGGATATCGGCGGTCCCATGTCGCTCGTGGCTTACAATTACGGCAGTCCGAACTGGTCCCAACTCGGATTGGGCGGACAGGCGTGCTACGGACCCCGCCTCGGCGCGATGTCCTGTATTCAGGGCGATACGAGCGTCGCCGACTGCTCGCAGTTTTTTGAAAAGCGCTTTGACGATCCGCGATACAAACTCCCGCGCTATATCGTGGTGTGGGGGCAGGATCCCACCCGCGGTTGCCCGGACGGATTCTACGGCAATTGGATCATCGATTGCATGAAGCGCGGCAGCAAGCTGATCGTCGTGGACCCGAGGCAGAACTTCCTCAGTTCCAGAGCGGAACACCACCTGCAGCTGCGGCCCGGAACCGACGGCGCTCTGGCGCTCGGCATGATCGGGGCCATCATCGAGAACGGCTGGTACAACAAGGACTTCGTTGAAAAATGGTGCGCCGGCTTCGAGGAATTGGCGGAACGCGCGCGGGAATACCCGCTTGAAAGGGTGGCCTCTGTCACTTGGGTCCCCAAGGAAAGCATCCTCGCGGCGGCAAAGGCCTACGCGCTCGCGTCCCCCGGCTCGGCCATCCAGTGGGGTCTGCCCATAGATCAGGCGCCCGACGGCGTGATTGTGGCGCAGGCGATCAACGACCTCTGGGCCATAACGGGGAACATCGACGTCCCCGGGGGGAATGTCATAGCGCGCAACGCCTACCATGTCTCCGCCTACCCTTTCGACAACTATCAACTGGCCGATATGTACGGCGACGATTTTGTGGAACAGGTGGTGCAGAAGCGAATCGGCGCCGACGAATACGGCTGGCTGCGGAAATGGCGCTGCTACATACAGCCCGATATCGCGGCCCGGCAAATGCTGACGCAAAACCCCTACCCCATCAAGGCCACGTGGATTCAAACCGCGAATCCGGTCGCCAACGCCGCGGATATGCGGCTGCACTACGAGGCTCTGCGGGCCATGGATTTCAACGTCGTAATCGACCTTTTCCACAATCCCACGACGATGTCCGTCGCCGATATCATCCTGCCCGCCGCTACTTTCGCCGAGCGCACGGGCTTTCGGGCGTGGTTTCAGCCCGTTCAGATCATCAGGCCCGCGGTGCGCATCGGCGAATGCAAAAACGACTGGGAGATCGCGATGGATATGGCGCAGCGCTTCAACCCCGAACTGAAACAGCGCTATCCGAACGGCATCGAGGACTACATGAATTGGCGGCTCGAACCGACGGGTATGACCTACGCCGAGCTTCTTGCGCGCGGGGGCTGGAAATGGGGGGACGAGGAGGGAAGCCCTTGGGTGCCTTACAAGCGCTATGAGCGGGGCGCCCTGCGCGCCGACGGCAAGCCCGGCTTTCGCACGCCCTCCGGCAAGGTGGAGCTTAAATCCTCTCAAAACGCGGACTGGAGCGCCACGGGTATCACGCAGGTGGACCCCCTGCCCTATTATCAAGAACCCTTTGAGAGCGAAATGTCCACGCCGGAGCTTTTCAAGAAATACCCGCTGATCATGATCACGGGCAGGCGATCGGCGGTGTTTTTCCACTCCGAACATCGGAACATCCCCTGGCTGCGGGAATGCGATCCCTACCCGGATGTCGAGATACATCCCTCCGTGGCCCGCGATATGAGGCTCGAAAACGGCGAATGGGTCTTTATCGAAAACGATCGGGGCCGTATCCGCCGCAAGGTGAAGATCAACGCCGGCATCCATCCAAAGACCGTCAGCGTGTTGCACGGGTGGTGGCTGCCCGAAACGGAAGGACGCTCCCCGAATCTCTTTTCCGCGTGGGATGTGAACTGCAATGTATTGGTACCCACGGAGGCCCAGTCCCGAACGGGCTACGGCGGCAACGCCTACAAAACGACGCTCGTGCGACTCGTGAAGATGAACGAGGGCTCGCCCGCGAGCCCGCCCGTTTCGGTCTGGGGTCGGAGGCAGTTATGAAAATGGAGGGGGACTTATGAGCAAGAACGGCATACTCGTAGATATGCACTACTGCACCGGCTGTCACGCCTGCGAGATCGCCTGCAAGCAGGAAAACGGCTTCGACGTGGGAATCTGGGGCATACGGATCAACGAAATCATAACGGAAAAACCGAATTCGGACAGGGTGCATTTTGATTATCTGCCGTACTTCACGCCGCAGTGCAACCTCTGCGCCGAGCGCATAGCCTCGGGTGAGGATACGAAACCCGCCTGCGTCAAGCATTGCGGAACGGCCTGTATGCTGTACGGCGAGATCGAGGCGCTGGCAAAGGAACTTGCGGCAAAGCCGCGCGCAATCCTGTACAGCCCCCTGTAATTAAGGGTTCGTTACGGAATAAAGTTGACAAATTTGACGCAGAATTTTTTTCGTCGAGCAAGGCGCAAAACGCAGACGAACCCTAAGGTTCGGCGAGGCTTTGCAACACAGTTCGGCGGAAAAAAGGCAAGTCAAATGTCCGGTTTATTCCGTAACGAATCCTAAGGAGGATTTTCATGGCACAATATACCTTTTCTTTTGTCAACAGCGAATATGAACGCATCCCTAAGGAACTGCGAAAGCAGCTCGACGGCATCTTGGCCGGCGCCGAGACCGATCCCGCCGTAACGGAATTGGTGAGCCGGGTCTGCGACTGCGTGACGAAAGCGGTCGCGGACCTCGCGCGGTACGGCAAGGATCAACTGCGCCTCCCGTAGCGCGGGGCGCCCGGTCCCCGCATACTTTCTCCCCGGCATCTTTCCCCTCCCACCGCTTTAATCTTTATCAAGCGGTGCTTGACATTGGTATAATACCAAGCTTTATAATATTGTCACGGCTGTGAATCGCCGGTTGCTCGAACAAGTTTAGGGCCGGCGCGAACGGTCGCGCGGATCAACAGGTGTTTTATTGTATGTAAGGAGGAAGAAAGAATGGAAAGAAGGTTGCGTTTTTTGCCTGTGCTTCTGCTGGTCTTGGCTCTGATCCTCGGGACGGTCGCCTGCGGCGGCACGGCGTCGAACAGCGGCAGTGAAGCCGACGCGGACGCGTCCGCGGAAAGCGAGACGACAGGCGACACAGAGGGCGCAAGCGCGTTCGCGGATCTTGAACCCGTACATCTCACGTTCACGATGCACGACCCCGTGACATCGCGCATCGGCCAAGCCACCCAAGCTTGGATAGACGAGGTCGCGGCGCTGACGGACAACAAGCTGACGATTGAACTCTTCGGCAGCGGCACATTGGCGCCGGGACCCGAGGCCCTGAACTTCGTCATGGACGGCACGGCCGATATCGGCTGGCTCTACACGATGTTCTACCCGGGCCAATTCTCGCTCACGGAGGTCGTGGCGCTCCCGATGAACGGCCCGACGCACCCGGCCCAGACCGCGCAGGTGCTGTGGGATCTCTATGATGCCACGCCCGAGTTGCAGACGGAACTGTCCAAGGTTCACGTACTCCTGATGTACGGCAACCCCGTAAACTTCATTTCGACCAAGAAAGGTCCCATCAACACGCTCGCGGACATCCGGGGACTCAAGCTCCGTTGCCCGGCCGGAGCCATGACGGAGGTTATGAAGCTCTGGGGCGCAGCGCCGGAGGTGGTTCCTCCGGGGGACACCTACGATCAATTGTCAAAAGATGTTATAGGAGGAACTTCTTGGGAGTGGCAGGGTTTGGAGGCTTTCAAACTCTATGAGCAGCTCGATTACTACATGGAAGGCATGCCCATCTACGAGGGCGTTTTCGTGGTCGGCATGAACAACGAGAAATGGGCCGCCCTCGATCCGGCTTACCAACAGGTTCTGAGCGACACAACGGGCAAGGCCGGCTCCGTGACTTTCGGCGAGACTTTCTACAATGCGGCGCAGGAATCCAAGGCGGCCATCTTGGAGGCCGATTCGACCGCGGAGATCGTCACGCCCACGGATGAGGCGATCGCGGAGTTTAAGACGATCGCGGACGGCTATGTTCCGATTTGGGTTTCGGAGAATACGAAAGACGGCTTCGACGCGCAGGCATACGTTGAAAAGGCCGCGGAGTTGACCGAGCAGTACAAGAGGTAAAACGCGGGCCGGGGGTTTGGGGAAACCGAACCCCCGGCTTTGATTTCGCCGAATCCGTCCGGACCTCGCCCCCGCGCGCCGCGGCGACTGCGGTCCCGGCCGCGACGGCCCTTGAGCGGGCGCGGCTTTGAACTCCTTTCGGAAGGAGCCTGACAATATGAACCCCATCGCATTGGCGATCGTGGCAATCGCCGTGTTCCTCGTGTTGATCTTCCTCGGCATGAACATCGGCTTGGCGCTGACGCTGGTCGGCACCGTCGGTTACGCGCTTGCGGTGACGCCCGGCGCCGCCCTCGGTCTGCTGCGCTCGCTGCCCGCTTCCCAGGCCGGATCCTACGCGCTGATGGTCATACCCATGTTCATCATAATGGGGAATTTCGCTTTCGAGGCGGGACTTTCCAAGGGCCTCTACGAGGCCTGCAACAAATGGCTGAGCCGCCTGCCCGGCAACTTGGCCTGCGGCACGATAGCCGCCTGCGCGGGCTTCGGCGCGATCTGCGGCAGCAGCGCCGCGACCGCCGCCACCATGGGAACGATAGCGGTACCCGCCATGCGCCAATACGGTTACGCGGATCAATTGGCCACCGGCTCTGTGGCGATGGGCGGCACGCTCGGCGTCATGATCCCGCCCAGCACGATCTTCGTGGTGTACGCCGTGGTCGCGGAGGAATCCGTCGGACAACTGTTCGCCGCGGGTATCATCCCCGGCCTAATCCTTACCGTCCTGTGTATTTTTACCGTCGTCCTCCTCGTCACCGCGAACAAGAAGCTCGCGCCGCCGCCGCAAAAGACCCCGTGGATGGAGCGCTTCCTCTCATTGAGCGGACTGATCCCCGTCGTGATACTCTTCAGCGTCGTTCTCGGCGGCATGTTCTCCGGCTGGTTCACGGTGAATCAAGCCTCCGCGATCGGAGCCGCGGTCGCCTGCGCGATCACGGTCTTTCGGGGAAAATTCACATGGGCGACCTTTAAGAAAGTAATGGCCACCTCCGTGCAGACCTCCGCCATGACTTTCCTGATCATGGTCGGCGCGGCGGTTTTTGTCACCTTCCTCAACATAACGGGCTTCCCCAAAATGCTGGCGGCGTCCATAGCCGCGTTAACGGTGTCAAAATACGTGATCATCTTGCTTATGACGCTCATCTACCTGTTGATAGGCATGATCATGGACGAACTGCCGGCGATCATCATGACGGTGCCGATCTTCCTTCCGATCATCGAGTCGCTCGGCTACGACCCGATCTGGTTCGGCGTCTATATCGTGCTGAACTGCGAACTGGGCGCGATTTCTCCCCCCGTCGGACTCACCTGCTTCATCCTGTCCGGCATAGCGAAAGATGTGCCGCTGGGGACGATATTCCGAGGCGCCATTCCGTTCGCGGCGACGGTGTTTCTGATGATCGCGCTGATCTCCGTCTTTCCGCAGATCGCCACATTCCTGCCGGGTTTGCTGTTCAGCCGATAGAACACGGGGAAAGGATGCGTTGAGATGTTTTTGAAAACCCAAAAATTGATGTACAGATTCGCGGACGCGATCGGCATTGTCAGTTCCGTCGGCTACATCTTCATCATCGTCCTGTGCGTGGCCGAGGTCTTTCTCGAAAAGCTCACGGGCATGCCCATACTCGGTTCGTACGAAATGATCGAACGCGCCATGATCGTCGCGGTCTTTGCGTCGTTCGCGTACGCGCAGACGAAAAAAATGCACATCAACGTCCCCATCATCCTGAACTTCTTCCCGCGCGCGGCGAAGCTTTTGTCCCTCGGCGCCATGAGCGCGATCGCGACGGGCGTGGCTTTCTTCGTGGGCTACGCCGCCTGGACGCAATGCCTGACGGCGAAGAGCATGAACCAAATAACCGGCATCCTCCACATCCCGCTCTACCCTTTCTACTTCGCGGAGTCCGTGGCAATGATCATATTCGGGCTGATACTGATCCTCGATACGATCATGGTGTTCCTGTCGCTGAAAGACAGGGAAACAGAGAAGCGGACGCTGACCGACTACGGAATACGCCCCGCCAAACGCTGAACAGACCGGGCCGCAAGCGACCGGACCGCCGGCGAGCGCCTTGGCCATCGACGGTCCTCACCGCGCAAAGCGCGCAAGCGCGGTCCGCGTTATGCGCTTGACCAGACGGTTCATCGGTCCGTAATGCATCTTGCTTCCCTGTTTGAGCGCCAAATAACCGTCCCCGTAAGCCTCGCAGGACGCGAACTCGCCGTCGTCCGCGCCGAGTTCCCTGAGATCGACGAACACGAGGTCCTTTTCGCAGAGGCAGGGAACGCGCACGCAGAAGCTTTCCGTCTCGTTTTGGAACGATATCCGCCACGGCTCGTCAAATAGGATATAATCGAAAGGCAGCGCCTTGTATTTGCCCGAAAATTCGAGGACGCGCCTGCCGAGTTTGATGTCCGTGATCAGGGCGAGGGATTCGCCGCATTTTACGGGGAAGCCCGTATGCGCGGCGATCTCGTGCAGATCCGATCGGCCGAACACGCGCAGAATGCGCGCAAGTTGCAACAGATCGTCGCTGTTGTGCAGCAGGATGTATTGCAGGAGCTTCGGCGACTTGGAAGCCACGTATTCGTAATACAGGCGAACGCTGTCCGCGCCGGCGATGCGGTCCGTCCGCGCGTGCCCGAGACCCAGATGTGCCTCCACCGTCTTTTGCTTCAGGTCCGGCGGCGCATCGCCGAGTACGGAATGCTTGCGAAGTACGCGATACACATCGACGCTCAGGCAATCGCCGAAAGCCGGCGGGCGCAGGCGTTTCGCAAGGCGTTCGTTCACAAAGGGGATGTCAAAGCGGTCGCCGTTGTAGCTGAACAGCACGTCCGTTTCGGACAGGGCTTCCGTGTACAGGGCAAGCAACTCGCCCTCCTCGTGTACGCCCTCCGCGAAGAACTGCCGAACGCGCACGCCGCCGCCGCAGGGGGTCAAGAGGCCCCCGAGGATGATCTTGGACCGGCCCGCGCCGAGTCCGGTCGTTTCGATATCGAATACGCCGAGACGCGCCTCGCCGAAATAAAAATCAAAGGTCTCCGAGGAATGGAACGCCTCCTCATAAACCTCGTCCGTCACATACATCGCAGTACGCTCCGCCACGGGATTCCCGGCGCGAAAAACGCCGTATAAACAAGATAAGCTGCAGGGGTGCAGCTTATCTTGTTCAAAAGGGGTATTGGGATTAGAGATTAATGAGGTTATTAGGGGGATAACCACGCTTCTATTATATATAGCCTTTTATCAAAAATCAAGTATTGATTGAAAATTTCCACAATAAAAATTATTTTTTGTATGCGCGTGTTGTGTTCGGAGCCGTTTTTATTGTATAATAGCCGAAGAACGAGGCTATTATATTTAAATGCCGTGCGATTTTTTCGCCTTTGGCGAAAACGCACATGGCGGATTATACAATAAACTGCTCCGCTTCGCGCTCCGTTTATTGTATAATAGCCGAAGAACACGGCTATTACAACACGGCTATTATATTTAAATGCCGTGCGGTTTCAGCGCTTCCACGGATACGGGAGAGACGGATGGGCGATAAAACGCTGTATGAGAATCCATTGATTACGCGATACGCGAGCCGCGAAATGGCGGCAATCTTTTCGGCCGACAAAAAATTTTCCCTCTGGCGGCGGCTTTGGATCGCGCTGGCCGAGGCCGAGCGGGAACTCGGTCTGCCGATCGATGCGGAACAGATTGCGGAAATGAAGCGATTCGCGGATGATATAAACTACGCGGACGCGGAGCGGCGGGAGGCCGAAACGCGGCACGATGTCATGTCCCACGTGTACGCCTACGGCCTGCAATGCCCCAAGGCCAAGCCCATCATCCATCTGGGCGCGACGAGCGCCTATGTGGGCGACAACACGGATATCCTCGTAATGCGCGAGGCTCTGGAACTGCTGCGGCGCAAGCTGCTCGGTCTCCTCGCGGACCTCTCGCGCTTCGCGCTTCGCCACAAGAGCCTGCCGACGCTCGGATTCACGCATTTTCAGGCCGCGCAGCTTACGACCGTCGGGAAGAGGGCCGCGCTTTGGCTGCAGGACTTCTACTTTGACTATATGGACCTCGTACACAGGCAGAGTCTCCTGCCCCTGCTCGGGGTCAAGGGCACGACGGGAACGCAGGCGAGTTTTCTGGAACTCTTCGACGGCGACGGCGAAAAGGTGAAGCGGTTGGAAGCGCTCGTGGCCGCGAAGATGGGCGTGCAAAACACCGTGCCGCTGTCGGGACAGACCTATTCGCGAAAGATCGACGCGCACGTGCTGGACCTGCTGTCGGGCATCGCCCAAAGCGCCCACAAGATGTCGAACGACGTTCGGCTGTTGCAACACCTGAAAGAGGTGGAAGAGCCTTTCGAGACGAATCAAATCGGCTCGTCCGCCATGGCCTACAAGCGAAACCCCATGCGCAGCGAGCGGGTCGCTTCGCTCGCGCGTTACGTGATCCAAACGACTGCGGCGGCCGCGGACACCGCCGCCGCGCAGTGGTTTGAGCGGACCTTGGACGACTCGGCGGGCCGCAGGCTGTACATACCGCAGAGCTTTCTGGGGGCGGACGCGATCCTCGATATATGCAGAAACATCGCGGCGGGATTGATCGTCCGCACGCGCGTGATCCGGAATCACATCCTGTGCGAACTGCCTTTCATCGCTACGGAGAACATCCTGATGGAGTCCGTGAAGCGGGGCGGCGACAGACAGGAATTGCACGAGAGGATACGGCGGCATTCCATGGAGGCCGGCGCCGCGGTCAAGGACGAGGGTCTGCCGAACGATCTGCTCCGGCGCATAGCCGGCGATCCCGCTTTCGGCCTGACCGAGGACGAGATGGAACGCCTGCTTTCACCCGCCGATTACATCGGCAGATCGGCGGAGCAGACAGAGGAATTTGTACGGGAATACATCGAACCGATTCTGGAAAAGAATCGCGCATATATATTGGAAGAAACAGAACTCAAGGTATAGGGCTTTCGTTTCCGAACCGAAGGGAACGACCGTGAGGGGCGCTTCCGGCAGGGGGCGACAGACCTTGCCCAAATTATTATATTTATAGGAATTTATAACATGGAAAAATCAACTGAATTGCTGCGGGTCAGCAAGAAGATCGTGATCAAGATAGGCAGCAGCGTGCTGTCAAACGAAAAGGGTTCCGTGAACCGCGACACGCTGAAGAACATCGCGGATCAGGTCCGGTATCTGCGGGAATCCGGCAAGCAGGTGATCATCGTGTCCTCCGGGGCGGGCATCTGCGGCGTCGGCGCCATCAACAAATGGGATCGCCGGGGCGATATCAATTACAAGCAGGCCCTCTGCGCCATAGGCCAAGTGGAGTTGATGCAAGCCTACAAGGAGTACCTGAAAGCGCATGGCATCATCGTGGCCCAAATGCTGTTGACCGCGGAGGATTTCCGGGACTGCAACCGGAATCTGAACATACGCAACACGCTGTTTACGCTCGTGGACGAGGGCGTTGTGCCCATCATCAACGAGAACGACAGCGTGAGCGTCGATGAAATCAAGATCGGCGACAACGATATGCTTGCCGCTTACGCGGCGGTGCTGTGGAACGCGGACCTCTTGATATTGCTCAGCGATATCGACGGACTCTACGACAAATCGCCCAAGGAACACGACAACGCGCGCCTGATACGCGAGGTGTACGATCTGGACACGCTCGTTGACAGCATAGAGATCGGAGAAAAGAGCGCTTTCGGCACGGGCGGTATCATGACGAAGATTTCCGCGGCAAAAGAGGCCGGCAAGCACAACATTCCCACCATCATCCTAAACGGCAGGATACAGGATATCCTGCTGAACGTCGCGAACGACTGCGAAACGAACGCCACCGCTTTCCTCGGCTTCGATATCATGTCGGGCCGATAGGGGCGGCGCGAAAACGGACTTTTATCGGCGATTTGCGCCGCGACCGCGGCGGAACGGAGTTTGATATGAAACATATGCGTCCCGGATTCATAGGCGTCGGCAATATGGGCGGCGCCATCATCAGGGGTTACGTCGCCGCAGACGCGGGGAACGCGGCGCGCGTGTCCGCTTTCGACAAGGACGCGGACAGACTGTCGGCGCTCGCGGCCGAAACGGGTATCTTTGCAAGGGAGAGTATCGCGGCGCTCGCGGAAAGCTCGGACGCGATCGTCTTGGCCGTGAAACCGAACAATTTTGAGGCGGTGCTGCCGGAACTCGCCGCGGCGCTCACGGGCGAGCGGCTTGTGATCTCGATGGCGGCCGGCGTGAGCATTCGGTATATGGCGGGCTTTCTCGGCGAAGAGGCCAAGATCATCCGCATCATGCCGAACATGCCCGCGGCGGTCGGCGCGGGCATGACCGCCGTGAGCAGAAACACCCGCGTCGGCGACGCGGAATTCGAGCGGGCGCTCGATCTTTTCAGGAGCGTCGGCAGGGCGGAACCCGTGGACGAATCCCTGATGGACGCGGTGACGGGCGTATCGGGCAGCAGTCCGGCCTACGCCTACATGTTCATCTCCGCCCTCGCGGAGGGCGCGGCGGCGGCCGGCATGGACGCGGCGCAGGCGCGGATTTTCGCGGCGCAGGCTGTTTTCGGCGCGGCGAAGATGGTGCTTGAAACGGGCGTCGATCCCCTTACGCTGCGCC
>JAITKU010000287.1 GCA_031278255.1 Eubacteriales Family XIII. Incertae Sedis bacterium
TGCCCGGAGCGAAGCGAACGGGTATCCCCGTTTGCGCCTTTTGCAAACGGTTGGAAGGAGCCACTCGACAACTCCCCCGCTTTAGCGGGTTAGGAGTTTACCGTCCCCGCCGCCCCGCAAAACACAGCCGCCGGGGGATTGGGCGGCGTCATTCAAATTTGGCTCCGTCCAAATTTGAGCGCGGAGCGCACCCAAATCGTTGAACGGATGTTCTGCGGGGTTAAGGGCTTCGCCCGCCGCCCCGCAGAACATAGCCGCCGGGGGATTGGGCGGCGTCGTTCAAGCAAAGCCGTTCATTTGTTTTCGTCGTATTTCAGGACCGCCGTAAAAGCCTCCTGCGGCACCTCTACCGAGCCGAACTGCCGCATCCGCTTTTTGCCCTCTTTTTGCTTCTCCAAGAGTTTCTTCTTCCGCGAGATATCCCCGCCGTAGCACTTGGCCGTCACGTCCTTGCGGTAGGCGCCGACGGTCTCCCGCGCGATCACCGTGCGGCCGATCGCCGCCTGTATCGGTATCTCGAATTGATGTCGCGGGATGATCTCTTTCAGCTTCTCGCATACGAAGCGGCCCCGCACGTAGGCTTTCGACTCGTGTACCAACATCGAAAAGGCGTCCACGAGATCGCGGTTCAGCAGGATGTCCATCTTCACGATATTCGATTTTTCATAGCGCACAAACTCGTAATCCAGCGAGCCGTAGCCGCGCGTCCTCGATTTCAGCGCGTCGAAAAAATCGTAGATCACCTCGTTCAGAGGCAGTTCGTAATGCAGGTTCACGCGGGTTTCCGTGATGTACTCCATGTGCAGCATACGGCCGCGCCGCTCCTGACACAGTTCCATGATCGAACCGACGTATTCCTTGGGTATGATGATATCGGCCTTGACGATCGGCTCCTCTATGTGATCCGTCAGCGCGGGATCGGGCAGATTCGTCGGATTTTGGATCATTTCCTCTTCGCCGCTCACCGACACGACACGGTATATGACGCTCGGCGAGGTCGTGATGACGGACAGATCGAACTCGCGTTCCAGCCGCTCCACGATGATCTCCATGTGGAGCAGACCGAGGAAGCCGCAACGGAAGCCGAAGCCCAGCGCCGTCGAGGTTTCGGCCTCGAAGCGGAAAGCCGCGTCGTTCACCTGAAGCTTCTCCAGCGCGTCCTTTACGTTCTCGTACTTCTCGCCCTCCGCCGGGTAGACGCCGCAAAACACCATCGACTGCAGCGTCTTGTAGCCCGGCAACGCGGCTTCCGCCGGCGCCTCGTCCAGCGTCACCGTATCCCCTACCCGCGCGTCCGCCACCTGCTTAATGCCGGCGCAGATATAACCCACCTCGCCGGCCGAGAGCGCGTCCCGCGGCACGGGTCCCGGGGCGTAGACGCCCACCTCCGTCACCTCATAGCGCTTCTTCGTATTCATGAGGCGTATGAGATCGCCCTTTTTGACGGTGCCGTCGAACACGCGCGCGTATATGACCACGCCCCTGAAGTTGTCGTAATACGAATCGAAGATCAGGGCCTTGAGCCGGCCGGCCGCGTCCCCCGAGGGCGGCGGAACGCGCCGCACGACGGCCTCCAGCACATCCTCTGTGCCGATACCCTCCTTGGCGGAGATCAGCGGCGCGTCTGCGGCGTCTATCCCGAGCAGTTCCTCGATCTCGCGCTTGACCTCCTCCGGATTCGCGCTCGCCAAATCGATCTTGTTCAGCACCGGGATGATCTCCAAATCCTCGTCCAGCGCCAAATAGACGTTGGCCAAGGTCTGCGCCTCCACGCCCTGCGTGGCGTCCACCACCAGCACGGCGCCCTCGCAGGCCGCCAAGCTTCTCGACACCTCATAGGTGAAATCCACATGCCCCGGCGTATCGATCAGATTCAGCACGTATTCCTCGCCGTCTTTCGCCCTGTAGCAAAGTCGCGTGGTCTGCAGCTTGATCGTGATACCGCGCTCGCGCTCCAGTTCCATGTTGTCAAGGAACTGCTCTTTCATGTCGCGCAGGGCCACGAGGCCCGTCTTTTCGATAATGCGATCGGCCAAGGTGGACTTGCCGTGATCGATATGCGCGATGATACAAAAATTCCTGATGTTTTTCATAGATTTAAAAGATGCCGCACAGCGTTTCTCCCGTCGTAATATCCGCCGCAATCGTCAGGCTCATATCCGACACCTCAAAGACCTGCACGATGCCGGACAACTCCTCGTCCTCCGCCTCGCCGCACAGTTCCCGCAGGATGTTCTCCCGGCCGACCAAAAAGTCCGGATTGTAATACAGCGTCGTGTTCTTGTTCTCGAATACGGACGCGTAGAATATATCCGTTTCGACGAGGTCCTGAAAGAAATGGCTGCCGAACGAGAGTTCCGGCATGTAGCCGGCGCCCTCGTAGGCCACCTCGCAGGCTATGCCCATATTGCTGATCTCCGCGAAGCGCACGGGAACGCCCAATTCCGGGGAGGTCGTGCCGAGCCGCCCGGGAACGAGCAGCATGACAACCTTGTCCTTATCCCTGTAATACAGGTTGATCGCGCCGATCACCCGCGCGACCGCGGGCTTCTTGTGGTAGGGATATTCGTAATAGTTCTGCGGATCCACGCGCACCACGGCATCTATGCGCTGGTAATACGCGCCGCCCATCGTGCCGCCGTTGAGGTGGAAATAGGTCTTTTCCCGCTCGATCCGCGGAAGCTTCGCCCTGACGCCGCTGCCGCCCACCTGCAGGGGTCTGCATTGCAGGAGGTTGATCATAAAAGCGCCCTCCCTTGAAAAGTTCACGGCGAATTCCACATCCACGGGATAATCGTACTCTTTCTCCACGGCCGCCAATATCTTGCGTATGCCGCCCACAAAATCCTCGCGTTCCAGCAGATTCCGGCAGGTCGTGAACACGATCTTCCGGTTGATGCCGAGTTCCCTAAGCTCGCGTTCCCGCGCGTAGTCGTGTTCGAGCATGAACGCGCGGAACCAATCGGACATCCGGTCCTGCACCGCCCCGATTTCCATCGTGGTCAGGGAGTTGGTCGCAAATTCGAGTACATCCACCTTGTGCTGCGCGAATTTGGAGAGGTCATCGGTACCGGTGGCGTAGAGAGCCGGCTTGTCCAAGGCCGCGATACGCGGATAATCGCCGTCCGTGCGATCGACCGCGCGCGTGCCGAGACCCATGACGATACGGATCATGCCCTGTTTCGGATCGATCTCCCGGCTCCAGCGGTAGGAATTGTAAGAATAGGCCACGCCCGCGGCGGCGGGCATGAAGAAATCGCGGAACAGCGAACCCGACACCCGCTGCACGAGCAGGGCCATCTGCTCCTCGCGCTCCGACAGGCCCCTGTTCAGCCGGTAGGCCAGCACCGACTCATCCATCGTACTCGCGTAGACGGTCTTTACGGCGTTCTCAAAGGCGACGAGTCTCTCGTCCAGGGTTCCCACGTTCACGCAGAAAACGGACTCGTACTTGCCCGCGAAAGCGTTGCCGAAGCCGTCCTCGAGCAGACTGCTCGAACGGACGATGATGGGGCTTTGCCCGTAGTATTCGAGCATCCTGCGGAACTGCTCGCGGATGTTGTCGGAGAAGCTGCCCTCCATGATCTTTTCTTTCAGAATCTCGGCGACCGTGAAGTAGCCGCGCTTCGTCCGCTGCTTCAGCTTCAGGCTCCAGCAGTTGTTCTTGATCAGAAAGGTATAGTACAGATTGGAGCAGATATAGAACGAATCGTGCGGTTCGAGCATTTCCGCGATATCGGGAAGCCGTTTGTCCACGATCATGCGCGACAGGATCATGCCCGTGGCTTTGCCCCCTATGCCGCCGACGCCTATCATGCGCGCCTTGATTTCGAGGATATCCTTGAGCGTCACGTTGTTCGACGCGATATCCAAGATACGCTCGTCGGTGCCGAACACCATGCGGCAGAGCGCCCGTATGCCCTCCTGTCCGGTCGCGTCCGCGGCGTCCTTTTCATCCGCCCGCCGGTCAAGCGCGCGCTGTATCTCCATGAAAAAGCGTTCCCAACTGTCGAGACGCTGTTCGCTGTCCACGTTGCCGCTGGCGCCCACGATCGAATAGAAGCGGCTGATCGCAATGCCGTTCGTCAGGGGCTCTATCTTGTTCGCGTCGTCCTTGTCCACCTTGTGCGGCAGGAACATGCTGAAATGGTAGCGTTCCGTCACGCGCAGGGGGTAGAGGTACATGTTGCCGC
>JAITKU010000022.1 GCA_031278255.1 Eubacteriales Family XIII. Incertae Sedis bacterium
GATCTATACCGGCGGCGGAGGCGGCGGCAACAATAACAACACCAACGACAACAACAACGACGGCGGAGACGATGACGATACCGGCGGCGGAGACGATGAAAACAACGGCGGCGGCGACAACAACGGCGACGACGATACCGGCAATACCGACGACGGAGAAAGCGACACGGTTCCGCCCGCGCCCTCGAATCCGGGCGGAAGCCTGATCCCGGGCGACAACGGCATATATGTCGAATTCGGCAACGACGGCGTACCGCTCGGGGAATGGCGTTGGGACGAGGATGCGGGACAATGGATTTACGACGAGTATCCGCCGCTCTCCGAGAACCTGCCGCAGACGGGCGACGCGTTGCCCGCCGGATTTGCGCATCTTTGGATCTTACCGTTGCTGTCGCTCCTGTGGTTCGGATTTGCCCGGCCGCGACTGCGGCGGCGTTCGGTCGGCCGCGCGAGATGAGGGGGCCGGCGCCGCGATCCGCGCATATTTGAACCGTAACGGGGAAATCCGTAAGCAAAACGGCGGAAAACAGCGGAATTTCGGCGCAAATCGCAAAAAAGCCCCTTGAAATGTCGCGGAATGTGTGATAGACTGACATCTGCGTTATTATGGGCGGTCCTCCGGCGGGGACGAACGCGCGGATCCGTATCCGCGCGGATAAACGAAAAAGCAAGCCCGCCGCGAACGCCCGAGAGCAGATAGCGCCGGCATGGACAATTGCACAGGAGGTATGACAAACAATGGATGTTATAAGCGCAGTATCCCAAGAATATTTAAGAACCGATCTTCCCGATTTCAACGTCGGTGACACCGTCAAGGTTCACATCAAGATCGTGGAGGGCAGCCGGGAAAGGATTCAGATTTTTGAGGGTTTTGTCCTGAAGATGCAAAACGGCGGCATCAGCCAAACGTTCACGGTCAGGAGGATCGCCTCCGGCGTCGGCGTCGAAAAGACATTCCCGCTGCATTCGCCGCGCATCGACAAGATTGAGCTTGTGCGGCGGAGCGACGTTCGCAGGGCCAAGCTGAACTACATGCGGCAGCGGACCGGCAAGGCGGCGCGGCTCAAGGCAAAAGAGGTCCGCTGATAAATCGGGCGTTTTCGATATCGCCGGCAAAACGATGTTTTTGGACATGAACGCCGCCGCCCAATCCCACGCCGAAAGGCCGGGACCGGCGCTTCATCCGGCCCGCGTGGGCTTGCAATCCCCCGCCGGCGAAGTGAGCCTCGGGCGAACGGAGGAATGAGGCGAAGCCGAATGTCGGACGGAGCCAAATTTGAAAACTCGGGAACCCCTCGCGGGTTCCCTGTTTTTTGCGTGCAAACACAATACGGACGAAAGCGGACGGCATGAACGAGATCAACTGGTATCCGGGACACATGAAAAAGACGCGCGAGTTGATCCACGAGAACCTGAAACTGGTGGATGTCATTCTCGAACTCGTGGACGCGCGCATTCCCGCGTCCGGCAGAAATCCGATTCTGGACGCGCCGGCGCGCGGCAAGAAACGCTTCGTGCTGCTGAACAAGAGCGATCTCGCCGACGAGACGGAGAACGCGAGATGGCCGGAGTATTTTCGCGCTTTTGGGGATGAGGCGCTGCTTTTGAACAGCGTGAGCGGGGCGGGCGTCGGCGCCCTGCTCCGGGCGCTCTCTGCATTCGGGGACGAAAGAAAGACGCGCGCCGCGCAAAACAGACCGCTCCGCCTCATGGCGGTCGGCGTGCCGAACGTCGGCAAATCATCGCTGATCAATCGTTTGGCCGGCAGAAAAAGCGCCAAAACGGGCGATCGCCCCGGCGTCACGCGGGGCAAACAATGGCTGAGCCTCGCGAACGGTATGCAGCTGTTGGATACGCCCGGCATACTTTGGCCCAAGTTTGAGAATCGGACGGTCGGACTCAGATTGGCCTTTTGCGGATCCGTTCGGGATGAAATATTGGACGCGGAGGACTTGGCCGCGGAACTTTTGCGCGTCCTGCTCGCCGTGCCGGCGCACGCCGATCTCGTGGCGGCGCGCTATCGCTTGGACCTGCGAGACTTCGGCGCGGAGCGCGAGCCGAACCGCTCCGGCGAGGGGCCTGAACCGCAAAGCCCCGATGCGGCCGTCGCCGCGCTGGAAGCCATAGCGATAAATCGCGGTTTCCTGTTGTCCGGGGGGCGTGCGGACCGCGAGCGGGCCGCGAAAACCCTGCTCGACGAGTTTCGCGCGGGACGGATGGGCCGCATTACGCTCGAACGGGCGCCGGCTCGATAAGGCGGAGGCATTGCCGTGAACAAGCGGGAGCGAGAAGCGTATCTCACGCGGCGGGCAATTGAAATGCGCGCCTTTGAACGGGCGCTTTATGCGAGAGGCGTCCGGTTCATTGCCGGCGTCGATGAGGTGGGCAGGGGTCCTCTGGCCGGCCCCGTGGCGGCGGCCGCCGTGGTGCTTCCGCCTGATTTTTCGGTTCTCGGCGTGGACGATTCAAAGAAGCTGTCCGAGAAGCGCCGGGAAGAACTCGACGAGCTTATACGCGCGGAAGCGCTCGCCTGCGGATTGGCTTTCATCGACAATCGCACAATAGACGAGATCAATATTTTGGAGGCCACGAAGCTGGCCATGCGCGGGGCCGTCGAGGAGGCCGCGCGCGTATTGGCCGCCGCGTCCGCGACGATCGAACACGTCTTGGTGGACGCGTTGCACATCCCGGGTCTCGATTTGCCGCAGACGGCCCTGATCAAGGGCGACGCGCGAAGCGTTTCCGTCGCGGCCGCCTCGATCGTGGCAAAGGTCGCGCGCGACCGGCAAATGCGCGCGTACCATAGGATTTATCCCGCCTATGCTTTCGACAAAAACAAGGGCTACGGCACGAAAGCGCATATCGCGGGCATCGCGGCGGAAGGCCTTTGCCCCCTGCACCGCCGAAGCTTTTGCCGGGCTTTCGGCGAAGTGAGTCTCGGGCGAACGGAGGAATGAGGCGAAGCCGAATGTCGGACGGAGCTGAATTTGAACGACGGCGTCAGTCCCATGCTGATTCTGTTTCTGCCGCGGCTCTTTGGGCCTGAAATCGTATGGTACGCCGCGGGCTTTGCGGAATTGTCCGGGTTTTTCGTTGCGGCGGCGTTGTTAAGCCATTCCGAAAAGAACGGGATCGTTTTTCGATAGCGCCGAAGCGGAAGCCGTCGGCATACCGCACGCGGGCGGCGTCACACGCGGCGGCGAACCGCCCTTATTCCCGGGGCATCCCCCTGCGCCTCTCCCTCCCCAAAACGCCGCTCGATTTCCCCACGGGGCGCGCAATCGCGGATATCCGCGCGCTTGCAATCGTTTTCCGCTTTGTGTATAATAATGATAGCACATTCGTATTGCGTAAGAGGAGGATACTATGGAGATTCAAAACGCGACTGCGGAAGATTTTGACGCGGCCTTTGATTACATTGAAAAGCTGTGGACCTACAACACATATGACAGGGAAAAGATCCGGGGCGTCTACAAGGATGTGCTGGAAAATCAGAACGATTTTGCCTTTTTCCTCCGTGACGGCGGCAAGACTCTCGGCTTTTGCCACGGGACCTTTTTCAACACCTTCTGGCTGTCCGGACAGACCTGCTACGTGTCGAGCATTATCACCGATGAGGGGGTGCGCGGCCAAGGCTGCGGCGTCCGGCTGATGGACCACGCCAAACAGCTGGCAGAGGCGCGCGGTTGCCGCGCCATCGTTCTCGACTCAGGGCTGCCGCGCGCCCCGGCGCACCGCTTTTATGAAATTTACGGCTTTGAGAAATGCGCGCATTGTTTTGAGTTGAAATTATACTGAACATAGGATGTATATAGCATGGACGCGTATTTCCTGCCCATCGGCACGGCGGCCTGGCAATTCCCGATTATAGCCGCCCTGCTCACATTGCCGTATGCCGTATATTCTTATCGCAAGTACGGCGCGGTCTCCGCGTATCGGAGTCTGCTGCTCTTTTCGATGTTGTTTTATCTGCAATGCGCTTTCTATCTCGTCATACTGCCGCTGCCCGATCCGAGCGAAGTGGCGAAGATGACGGGGCCTTACGCGGAGTTGACGCCTTTCAGAAACGTGTACGACTTCATTGTGAAATCCTCCTTTGATCCGGCGCGCCCCTCCACTTGGCTGCGCGCGTTGCGGGAATCGTACTTTTTGGAGCCGCTGTTCAACCTGACGCTCACGATTCCGTTCGGCGTTTACTTGGCCTATTATTTCAGGAAAAGCCTGAAAAAGGTGATCCTGTTCTCTTTTCTATTGTCGGCGTTTTTTGAATTGACACAGTTGACGGGGCTGTTTTTCCTGTATCCGCGTCCATATCGTCTATTCGATATAAACGATTTACTGCTCAACACCTTGGGCGGCGTATGCGGTTGCCTCATCTACACGCGTTTTTTGCAAAAACTTCCGAGCAAGAGGCGGATAGACGAGCGGAGTTTGGAGAAGAGCGCGCGGGTCGGCTTTGTCAGGCGCCTTGTCGCCTTGCTCATCGACAGCCTTGTCATTTTGGCGATCGATTTGCTGCTCGGCCTTTTCGCGGGGGGCGGCGTGCCCTATTCGGGCAGCCTTGTGTTTTTCGTGTACTACCCGGCTTTTGCCCTCGCCCTGCGCGGCAGGACCCCGGGCAAGCTGCTCGTCAAGATACGTATCGAGCGAATCGACGGGGGCGTCTCGCCGCACCTTTCGATTTGCCTGCGATACGTCCTGCGCAACGCTTTCCTGTTGGCGCTCCAATTCCTGTCGCATCTGATTCCGGAGATCGAGACGCGGCAGCAAGCCGTTTTTGTCGTCGTTTTTCTCTTGGCGGTCGCATTCTCCTTTGTCGATCTGTGTCTCAGCTTCCGGCGAGGCAGGCGGCTGTGGTATGAAATGCTCAGCAAAACGAGGAACGCGAGTTCTTTTGCGGACGATCGCGTCCCGAAAAGGCGCGAAAGCGCGGCGGACGGACGGAATACGGACCCGGCGGAGGCAAAGGACGCGCACGAAACCGACGGGGTATGAGGCTTTAACGAAACGGAGGTACGGCTGTGCAAAGCGTGTTGCTTGTCGAGGACGATAAGATACTGCGGCGCGAACTCGGAACCCTGCTGGAAAAGCACGGTTACAGCGTGATCACCACGGACGATTTTGCGCATATCGTCGAGTTTGCGCTGTCGCGGAACCCGCACCTGATCCTGCTCGATCTGAATCTGCCGTTTCACGACGGGCATTATCTGTGCAGGGAACTCCGCAGACAATCGAAGATTCCGATCATCATCGTTACGAGCAGCGACAGCGAGATGGACGAACTGATGAGCCTGAATCTGGGCGCGGATCAATTCGTGACCAAGCCGTACAACACGCGCATACTGCTCGCCAAGATATCCGCGCTGATGAGCCGCGCTTACGACATGGGCGCTTCGGGTCCGCTTCGCTTCGGCGAACTCGCCCTCGACCCGGGGCGCGGCACGCTCTTCTACCGCGGAAACAGCGCGGAACTCACGCGAAACGAGTTGCGGATATTGCGGCTTTTGATGGAAAATCAGGGCAGAATCGCTTCCCGCGACGATATCATGAACGCGCTTTGGCAATCGGACGCTTTCGTGGACGACAACACGCTGACGGTGAACATCAATCGCCTGCGGCGGAAACTCGACGCGCTTGGCGCGAAGGACTTGCTGAAAACCAGAAGGGGGCAGGGGTACTCTCTATGAAGATCACAAGCTTCCTCCGGGGCAAACTCCTTTTCATCGCGCTCTGCTTCTTCATATCGGCTTTCGGCGCCCTGCTTCTCTACACAATGCAAGCCAATCTCCGTTTCGCCCTCTTCGTCCCCGGCTTCCTGTTCGGCGGGAGCGTCTTGGCTCTGTTGCCGGAATATCTCGCGAAAAACCGATATTACCGGGAACTGCGGAACGCGGCGGAGCGACTCGACAAAAAACATCTCCTGAGCGAGATCGTTTCGGCGCCGGAGTTTTATGAGGGCGAAATCCTGTACGACGCGCTGAAAACCGTCGGCAAATCCGCGAATGACGAGATCGCGAAGCACAGGCTGGTCGCAACCGAATACCGGGAATACATCGAACTGTGGGTGCATGAGATCAAGACGCCGATCGCCGTCGCCAAACTGATCTGCGAGAACACGCAAAACGCGGATATGGACGCCGAGATCGACCGGATCGAACGCCTTGTGGAGCAGGCGCTTTTTTACGCGCGCAGCGGCAATGTGGAAAACGATTATCTGATTCGCAGAATCGATCTGCGCGAACTTCTGAACGATACGCTGAAGAACGGCGCCAAATACCTGATCGGGCGCAAGATACGCATCCGCACGGAAAACCTTTCGCATACGGTGTTCACCGACCCCAAATGGCTGTCTTTCATCCTGTGGCAATTGATAGACAATTCCGTGAAATACGGCTGCCGGAACATTGAATTTTCCGGGGTTCAAAACGCCCGCAGCGTTTCGCTCTTCATCCGGGACGACGGCGTAGGCATATCGGAAAAGGATATCGGCCGGGTGTTCGACAAGGGCTTCACCGGCGAGAACGGGCGGCGCTTCGGGCGCTCGACGGGTCTCGGTCTCTATCTGTGCAAGAAACTGTGCGCGAAGCTCGGCCTTTCCCTCTCCCTCGAATCCGCGCCCGGGGAGGGCGTCGTCGCGGAGCTTGTGTTTCCGAAGAGTGAGTTTGTGTAGACCTCCCCGCTTCCGCGCCGTTTTGCCGACCGCGCACGCCCCTCCGTTCCGGTGTTACAAAAATGTAAGCTCGGCGCAAGGTATATCTATGGCAAGGCGTTTTCGCGCCGCTTATACTGTAGTTGTACCAAAAGGAAGGTATTGTTTTGAAAAGGGTGCGGGCGACCGTTTCCCTGCGGGCGACGCGGTGTCGAATGGGGCGGTGCCGCGTCGCGGCCGCGCAAACACCAAGAGGAAAGGAGCGATGGTATGAACACATTGCTTGCGATCGCGCTTCTCGTGTTGGGCGTGGGCTTCGCCTTGCTGGCTTTGTCCGGCATATCGTTCAGATTCAGAGCCTTGTGCAACAAACCCGCATGGGGCGGCGTTACCGTGCCCGCCTTGCTTATGGGACTGGCTTTTTTTGCGCCGGGCCTCGTTATGGTATATCTTTTCTTTTGACAATTCTTCCGGGGTGCGTGTTTGCATAAAGAGGCTGACCGCGAGCAACAGCATGAGCAGCAATGCCGCGACTATCACAATCCTTTCCCGCATCGGCGCGCCGAGCGTGTTACCCTGTGCCCGCATTTTGCGACTGTATTTTACATACACGGCAATGTAGGCAATCACTGCGGCGATTATGAACGACGGCGTCAGTCCCCCGCCTCTACAGGCGGCGGGTTTCAACTTTCCAAGCTGTCAGTGGCGGGTGCAACGTTCGGCTTCGCCTCACTCCTCCGTTCACCTGCGGTTCACTTCG
>JAITKU010000040.1 GCA_031278255.1 Eubacteriales Family XIII. Incertae Sedis bacterium
ACGCCGAAGCCGCGAAGCTCAAGGACCCCTCGCTCGACGCGGCCATCACGGGACAGAGTACATCGACCCTCTCTTGGAGCAAGATCCTGCGCGTGGGCCTGCGCGGATACATCGACGAATGCGAGCGGCATATCGCGGAATTCAACGCGCGCGGCGAAACGGAGATCGACAAGATATATTTTTGGCAGTCCGGAATCATCGTACTCGAAGCCGTGATACGCCACGCAAAGCGCTATGCCGCGCTCGCGCGGACGATGGCGGACGCCGAAACGGACGGGGAACGGTGTGCGCATCTGCTTCAAATCGCCGCGGAATGCGCATACGTTCCCGAGAATCCGGCGCGGAGCTTCCGGGAAGCCCTTCAGTCGATGCAGTTTTGCAACCTCGGCAAAATGCTGGAAAACCCCGCGCAGAACAACTGTCATTGGGGCCGCGCCGATCAATACCTCTACCCGTTCTTCACGCGCGACTTGGCGGACGGCGTACCCCTTGAAACACTCGCCTCCGCGTTTGCGGACCTGATCGGGCGCTGGGGCACGCAGACTTTCGTTTCCGGTGAAACGCAGAAAGAATCCCATCAGATCAACTTCGGCATCAACAGCATCATGGTGGGCGGCCTCGGGCAGGACAACGAGGACAAATCAAACGAACTCAGCTATCTGACGTTGCATCTCGTCGCGCTTTTGAAACTCTCGTCGCCGACGGTCTGCCTGCGCCTGAACAAAAAAACGCCGCAGTGGATCCTGCGCAAGGCGATGCGCACGAATCTCGAAACAAAGGGCGGCATCCCGCTGTTTGAAAACGACGAGGTGGTCATAGGCAACTATGTCAAGGACGGCATTCCTTTCGCGGAGGCCGTCGAGTGGGCGAGTCTCGGCTGCGTCTATCCTTGCCTTCCGACGCGCGCGGAGCATTACGGCGCGGAGGGGATAGCGGCTTTCAATCTGGCGGGCCTGTTGCATCTCGTGCTGCACAACGGTGAGGATGTCAACGGCAAATTGACCGGCCTGCGGACCGGCGATCCGTACGCTTTCGAGTCGTCGGAGGCCGTCTACGCGGCTTTCCTGAAACAACACGAATACTTCTGCCACAGGATCTTCCGCCTCGGCGCGGTCGCGCGCCTCGTGCAGCCCGCATACTTCCGCACGCCGCTCCTCTCGATCCTCGGCATCGAGGCGAGCATGGAACTCGGCCGGGACCTCTTGTTTCCGCATCCCGATTATTCGCTGTACGGCATATCGGACCGCGCGATCATAGATGTGGCCGATTCGCTCATCGCGATACAAAAACTCGTGTTCGAGCAGAAAAAACTCACGCTCAAGGCCTTGATCGACGCCCTGCGTGAGAACTTCGCGGGCGAACGCGGCGCGGAAATACGCAGACTCTGCCTGAAACAGCCCAAGTACGGCAACGACACGGGAGAGGTTGAGGCGCTCGTTCGCCGGATCAGCGAGGACTCGGCGCGGATCATACGATCCTATGACAACGCGCCGTTTCGCAACTTCATCATCTCGCGGGAGGGCCTGGCTTGGCACTATTACGGCGGCCTCGGCGTAGGCGCGCTGCCGAACGGCAGAAAGGCCTTTGAACCGCTCAACGACGGCGCGTTGTCCCCCATGCGCGGCATGGACAAGAACGGCCCGACCGCGGTACTGCGTTCGGCCTGCACCGCGCACTTTCAAGACGTATCCTATGCCTCGGTACTCAATCAAAAATTCTCCTCGTCCATCCTCGGCAGTCCCGACGGCATCGACAAGCTGATCGCCTACACGAACGCCTATATGGCCTCCGGCGGATCGCATATTCAGTTCAACATCATAGACTCGGACGAACTTAAAAGGGCCAAGACCCGGCCCGCGGAATACGGGGACCTCATCGTGCGAATCGGCGGCTTTTCGGCTTACTTCGTACAGCTTTCCCCCGCGATTCAAGACGACGTTATCTACAGAAGCGAATTTTCCGTGTAGCGCCGCGCAAAGGTCGATCTTAGCGCCAAGCGCCGTTATGCGGCGTCTCGACAGCAGTCCGCGAGAAGCCGCGGTTTGTTTGCAAAGGAAACATAAGGAGGATATCGGAATGGAAATGAAAAGAAAATCCCTGCTACTCGCTCTTGTACTCGCGCTCGCGTTCACGGCGGCGCTCGCGTTCTCGGGATGTTCGCAGGACTCGGACACGGCGGCGGCATCCGCAGACGAAACGACGGCCCCGCAGACCGGTTCGCCCGGGGACTTCACGGCGCCCAAGGTGGACATTCGCAACGATGATTTCACGATAGCGTTCATTCCGCTGTCCACGGCGCAGGAAAATGTTCCGATCCTGCTCCAAGGCATGGAGGACGCCCTCGCGGTCTATCCGAACGCCAAGTTGCAAACCTACGACGCGCAGTTTGACCCGAACACGCAGATCTCACTCATCAACGAATGCGTTACACAGGGCGTGGACGGCGTCATCGTCTACGCCGCGGATGCGACCGCTTTGAACAGCACGATAAAGGAAGCCGAAGCGGCGGGCGTCGTCGTATTCACGATGAACACGGGTTGCACGGGTGACCGCACGGCGCACATCCTGAACTCCGACTACAAGGCCGGC
>JAITKU010000099.1 GCA_031278255.1 Eubacteriales Family XIII. Incertae Sedis bacterium
CCCCCACTGACGCCTATGTTTTGAGGGGCGGCGGGCCAAGCCCTTGTCCCCTCAAAACATCCGTTCAACAATTGAAGTGCGCCTTTGGCGCTTCAATTTTGGACGGAGCCAAAATTGAAACACGCGGATATAGAGGGAAAGTGCGTCTGCCATTGCAGCGGCGCGCTGTCCTCCCGCGTCTTTGACGGCATATCCGCCCGCGGCGCGGCGGGCTTGTCCGTCCATCCCTTGGCCGCGATCGCCGGCAGGTGGGATTCATATCGATACATGGATTCCGTTCCGTTCACCGTGGAGGGCGATACGGCGGCGGCGGCCGATATGAAAGCCTTTCTGCGTTCCTTGGGCAATCCCGCGGAAACGATAGCCGCGGACAAAAAGGACGCCTATCACGCGGGGGCCGTATTTTTGACCAATCTCGTCGTCGCCTTGGCGCACACGGGCGCGGAACTCTTGCTGTCCTGCGGGCTGAATCGGGAATTCGTCGAGGACGCGTCGAGGCGGCTCTTCTTCGGAAACGCGGAAAACATCTACGCGCACGGCGCGATCTCGGCCTTGACGGGTCCGGTCGAACGCGGCGATACGGAAACCGTGCGAAAGCATTTGCAAAGCCTGAAAGACCCCGAACGCCGCCTGTACGCCCTGCTGTCAAAGGAATTGTTGCGGATCGCAAAGGAGAAAAACCCCGGACGGGACTACGGGGAAATCGAGGAGGAATTGAACAGATGCGGAACACGGCGCTTTCCATATCGGAAAAGAAGTCGAAAAACGAAAAGATCACCATGCTGACGGCCTACGACTATTCCACGGCCAAGCTGATGGATTCCTGCGGAATCGACGCTCTGCTGGTCGGGGATTCCCTCGGCATGGTCATGCTGGGCTACGACAGCACCCTGCCCGTCACCATGGACGATATGATACACCACGCGAAAGCGGTTGCGCGGGGCAGCGAAAGGGCCTTGGTCGTGGCGGATATGCCCTTTATGTCCTACCAGGTCTCCGTCGCCGAGGCCGTTGCCAATGCGGGGAGACTGCTAAAGGAAACGGGCGTCGGCGCCGTAAAGCTGGAGGGGGGCGCGGAGGTCTGCCCGCAGATCGAAGCGATAACGAGGGCCTCCGTTCCCGTGATGGGGCATTTGGGCCTGACGCCGCAGTCCATTCACACGCTGGGCGGCTATAAAGTGCAGGGAAAGGATCGGGACCGGGCGCGCCGGTTGGTGGAGGACGCGCGGGCCGTCGAACGGGCGGGGGCTTTCGCCGCGGTGCTGGAATGCGTGCCGGCGGGTCTGGCCGCGCTGATCACAAGGTTGCTGCAAATCCCCACCATAGGCATAGGCGCCGGCGCGGACTGCGACGGGCAGGTGCTGGTATATCAGGATATGCTGGGCCTCTATCCCGGCAAGAAGCCGCGGTTCGTGAAGCGCTACGCCGATGCCGGCGCCGTGATGGAGCGCGCCTTTCGCAGCTACATCGAAGAGACCGAGAGCGGCCTCTTTCCCACGGCCGAACACGCATTCACGATCGACGAAGAGATCCTGAACGAACTCAAAACGCATTACGAGCCGGAGTCTCGGTCCTGACACGGTAACGCTTTGGCAGAGGGCAAAACTTTGGAAGTAATACGCAACATTTCAGGTATGCAATCATTGGCGACCGCCTGGCGAGCCGCCGGCCTGTCCGTGGGCCTCGTTCCCACGATGGGCAGCCTGCACGAGGGCCATCTGAGCCTCGTGCGAAAATCCGCCCGCGAGAACGATCGCACGGTTGTGAGCATATTCGTCAATCCCATCCAATTCGGCGCGAACGAGGATTTTGACCGCTACCCGCGCGACCTCGCGCGCGACCTCGACCTGTGCGGACAGGCCGGCGTTGACGCCGTATTCAGCCCCGCGGCGGCGGAAATGTATCCGGAGGGTTTTTGCAGCCGCGTGGAACTGCGCGTGCTGACGGAAAGCCTGTGCGGGACGAAGCGGCCGCATCACTTTTGCGGCGTATGCACCGTCGTGATGAAGCTCTTCCACGCCGCGTTGCCGGACAGGGCTTATTTCGGTCAAAAGGACGCCCAGCAACTGGCCGTCGTCAAACGCATGGCAAGGGATTTCAACATGCGCGTCGCAGTCGTGGGGGCGCCCACCGTAAGGGAGGCGGACGGCCTCGCGATGAGTTCCCGCAACGCCTATCTGAACGCCGCGGAGCGCGCCGCGGCCCCGCGCGTTTTCGAGGCCCTTTCAAGCGCGGCGGCGCTGTACCGGCAAGGCGTTTCGGACGCGGATCAAATCAAGCGGCACGTGGACGAAAGACTGTCCGGCGTCCCGCTTCTGCGCGTGGATTACATAGAAATCGTGGATGCGGAAACGATGCGGCCCTTGGAAAGCGTGACGGGACCCGCCCTGTGCGCCGTCGCCGTGTATATCGGCGAAACGCGGCTGATCGACAACATCGCGCTGGAGGTTTAAGCGAACGCCTCCGTTTCAGTCCTCCGCCCGCCGCGCCGCGGCCCTTTGCATGAGGAATTCGCACAGCTTGCGCGCCGCGTCGCGCCGCGCGTAGAGGGCGATGGTGGCGCGCAGGTCCTCCAGGCGTCCGGGATGCTTGAAGAGGGAGAACACCGCCTCCTCCAAGGGGAAAGAGTGCGTCGCGTAGAGGGCGATGCCGTTGTTCAGCATGAACTCCGCGTTGCGCGTTTCATGCCCCGGAATCGGATTGACCATGATCATCGGCAGACCCTTGGCCAGCGCCTCGGAGGAAGTAATGCCGCCCGGCTTCGTTATAATGCAGTCGGCGGCGTCCATCATCAAATCCACGTGATCCACGTAAGCGTAGATATCGAAGCGTTTCTTGAATTTCTTCCGTTTCAGCTTCCGGTACATCTCCTTGTTATTGCCGCAGACCACAAGCACCTGCATATCAAGGGAGAGCGCGTCGAGCTTCTCCGTGGAAACATCTATGCCGCCGTAGCCCATGCTGCCGCTCATAAGCAGGATCGTCGGGAGATCGGCTTCGAGTCCCAGACTGTGGCGGGCCTCCGCGCGATCCGTCTTTCTCGAAAACTGCGGCCGGATCGGAATGCCGAATGGCAGTATCTTCGCAACGTCGAGTCCCTTGCGCGCCATCTGAAAATCCAACAGCTCGCTCGGCGTCACATAGTAATCGAGATCGCGGGTTTCCTCCCACAGCGGATGCACGGTAAAATCCGTCACAATGCCGGCGGTGGTCGCGTTCGTCCAAGCATGGGCGCGCATCACGCTTGCGATAATGGACGAGAGGACATGCGTGCATACGATGATATCGGGCCTGTTTTTCTGCACGTATTTGTTCAAATCCCACGCGAAATATCGATTGGTCAGTTGCGGAACGGAAAGCCTGCCGTAGGGGGAATTCTTCTTCACAAGCGCGTCGTAGGCCTTGGCGGAGAGCCAAGGCGCGTGCGCGGTGGAGAGCAGATAGCCCTTGGACAGCAGCTTGGACAGCTTGGGGTCCACGTATTCATAGGCGTCCATGGTCGTGCAGGACACACCCATGGATTCAAAGCTGTTCGCGACAGCCGCGCCGACGGCGTGATGGCCCTGACCCGTGGAAATGCTCAAAATCAACGCTTTCATATTTCAATCGGAGCCGTGCAATCGGGCGCCGTATATGAAGTATCGCTTGGCGGAGGTCTTTTGCAGCGCCGCGGAGAGCAGGGACGCGATGAGAAAGCCGCCCGCGAACTGCGCGATGTTGGCCGGTATACTGAGAACCGCCGCCATGAAATTCCCGTAGATGAGGCTGCCCGCGATATAGTAGCCGAATACCATAAACAGTCCGCCGCCCGTCATGCCGATGATATGGCCGAGCGGGACGGAGATGTTCTCCTTTTTGCGAAGCACGGCGGCGATCAGGAGCAGGGCCGCCGGTATGAGCAGGGCCGCCGCCATAAGCCGCGTCTCGATCGCGCCCACAACGGCGGACAGCGAAGCCGTATCCCCGCCCGTGCCGAGCGCAACGGCAAAGCCCGGGGCGTCGGCGTTCGCCGCGTACAGGACGATACCGCCCACCGCCGCGTTGAACACAAACCACAGGACCGTGACAAAGGCGCAGGCAATGACGAGATTGCGCCGCCTTTCCGCGCATTTTTCGATGATGAACCCCGTGCAAAAGGCCATGCAAGCCTTGATCACAAGCGTGAAAGGCGCCCACATGAAGTAGCCGAGGAACACATCCGCGAGCGCGGAGCCCAATCCCGCGGCCAGAGCGCCGCGCCGCCGCCCAAGGATCAGCACCGCCATGAAGATCATGCTGTCGCCGGGATGTACATAGCCGTTCGTAAACGGAACCGGTATCGCAATCACGATGGTCGTAACCGCGATCAGCGCCGTCAAAAGGCCCGTCAGTATCAAATTTTCCACATTCAAAGATCGCTTCATTTCAATCAAAACCTCAAAGATCGTAAAGTTCCGCGGCTCCGACCGTCCTCACCCCATGCGCGGCAAAAGCGCGAACGGCGCGCTCGTTGTCCTCGACGCGAAAGATCACATAGGCGCCGTCTTTCTTCCGCGTGATGAAAGCGTAGATGTATTCGATGCTGATACCGGCGTCGGCCAGCACGCGCAGCACGCGGGAAAGACTGCCCGGCGCGTCCTCTATGGCGACGGCGAGTACCTGCGTCACGGAAACGACGCAGTTTGCCGCGCGAAGAGCCTCCCGCGCGCGCGCGGGGTCGTTCACTATGATACGCAATATGCCGAAATCTTTCGTATCCGCGATGGACATGGCGCGCAGATCGATGCCGGCATCCCCGAGTACGCCCGTAATCTCCGCCAAGCTGCCGGGGCTGTTTTCGACAAAAATGGAAAGCTGGTCTATCGTCATCGCCGTACCCTCCTATATCTTGCGCTTATCGATCACGCGCACCGCCTTACCCTCACTGCGCGCGATGCTGCGCGGCGCGACGAGCGTTACCTTGGGGGAGATGCCGAGCATGGCCCGCAGAGAGGCCAAAAGCTCCGCCTCCCGCGCCTCGATACGCTTGACCGTATCGTCGAACATCTCCTGCGTCATTTCGACCCTGACCTCAAAACTGTCCGTATAGTTCACCCTGTCCACGATGATCTCATAGTTCGAGGGATAGCCGGCGCGCAAAAGCACGGTCTCGATCTGAGATGGGAACACGTTGACGCCGCGTATGATCAGCATATCGTCGGTCCTGCCCATCAGCCGCGCCATCTTGACGAGGGTTCTGCCGCAGGAACAGGCTTTGCGGCTCAATACGCAGATATCGCGCGTGCGGTAGCGCAGCAGGGGGAAAGCCTCCTTGCTGATACAGGTGAAAACGAGTTCGCCCTTGGCGCCCTCCGGCAGAACCTCGCCCGTTTCGGGATCGATGATCTCCGCCACGAAATGATCCTCGTTGACGTGCATACCCGTCTGTTCCGCGCATTCAAAGGATACGCCGGGTCCCGTGATTTCCGTCAGTCCGTAGATATCGTAGGCCTTTATGCCCAGCTTGGCCTCGATATCGCCGCGCATTTCCTCGCTCCAAGCTTCCGCGCCGAATATGCCGGCTTTCAGCTTGATTTGGTCCCGTAAGCCTTGCCCGATCAGCGTTTCCGTCAAAAAAGCCGCGTAGGACGGCGTACAGCACAGGATGGTCGCTTCGAGATCGATCATGAACTGCAGCTGCCGCTCCGTGTTTCCGGAGGACATGGGCAGCGTGAGCGAGCCTACCTTGTGGGAACCGCCGTTCAATCCGGGGCCGCCCGTGAACAGCCCGTAGCCGTAGCAGACGTGTACGACATCCTCTTTTGAGCCGCCCGCGGCCACGATGGCCCGCGCACAGCACGCGTCCCAGATATCGATATCGTTTTGCGTGTAGAAAGCCACGACGCGCTTGCCCGTCGTGCCGCTCGTGGACTGTATCCGAACGCAGTCGGCCGGGGGCCTTGCCAAGAGTCCGTAGGGATAGGCCGCTTTCAGATCGTCTTTCGTGAGAAAGGGCAGCTTGCGCAGATCGTCTATCGAACGTATATCCTGCGGCGCAAGCCCGATCGCTTCCATCTTGTTCCTGTAATAAGGCACATGGTCATAAACGTGTTGTACTGTCTTGACAAGTCGTTCCGACTGGAGCGCGCGCATCGTTTCCGAGGACGCGCATTCCATATCCCGCTGATAATAGTTCACCGCTTTTCGCCTTTCTCCAACTCAACCGGCGCAACCGGCGCGGGCGGCGGGCCTTAGGCCCGCCGCCCGTCGCTCGTCGCGCATTGTCCGTCCGCGCCGATTACCGTTCCACAACCAACGCCGTACCCTGCCCGCCGCCGATACAGAGCGTGGCAAGACCGTATTTGGAACCTCTCTTCTGCATTTCGTAGAGCAGCGTGATCAGTATGCGCGCTCCGGAAGCGCCGATCGGATGCCCGAGCGCGATGGCGCCGCCGTTCACGTTGAGTTTTTCGGGATCGAAGCCGAGTTCCTTGCCGACGGCGACGCACTGCGCCGCAAACGCCTCGTTCGCCTCGATCAGGTCCAGATCCTTGACCGCTATGCCGGCCTTCTTCAGGGCTTTCCGCGTGGCCTCGATCGGCCCGATGCCCATGATGGCCGGATCGACACCCACCGATCCGTAACCGATGATCTTCGCGAGCGGCGTAAGACCGAGTTCCGCAGCTTTCTCCGCGGACATGACCACGAGGGCGGCCGCGCTGTCGTTGATGCCGGAGGCGTTGGCGGCCGTAACGACGCCGCCGTCGGGCTTAAAGGCCGGCTTCAGCTTGCCGACGCTCTCCACCGTGACACCCTCCTTGGGGTACTCATCCGTATCGAAAATCTTGGGATCGCCCCTCTTCTGCGGAATCTCCACGGGGACGATCTCGTCCTTGAAGCGTCCGGATCGGACGGCGGCCACCGCTTTCCGCTGCGATTCGACGGAAAAAGCGTCCAATTCCTCCCGCGTGAGGCCCCATTTTTCGGCCACGTTCTCAGCCGTAATGCCCATATGATATTTGTGGAAAGCGTCCGTAAGGCCGTCGTTCACCATGATATCCACAAGCTTCGTGTCACCCATCCGCGCGCCCCAGCGCGCGGCGGAAGCGACGTATCCGGACGCGCTCATATTCTCCGTGCCGCCCGCCACGATAATCTCGGCGTCGCCGGCCTTGATGATCTGCGCC
>JAITKU010000113.1 GCA_031278255.1 Eubacteriales Family XIII. Incertae Sedis bacterium
CCGCCGAAAAAAACAATGTCCCCGCTCTCCGCGATCCACGCGGCGAGCTGCCGAATCAATTCATTCATAGTAATAGTATACCATAAAATGCGGGGCGACGCGAAGATATTTTTGGTATCGCCGTGCGCGTGCGGATTGAATATTAAAATATTATAAAAATCCATGGAAATCCAGGCAACCGATAGGATGGTGCGGGAACGGGCCGAGACCGCCGGACTGACGCAGGGGGGACGGAGCAAGGCCGCTGATAAGGTTTGCTTTCGGGCCATACATCGACAAAACAACCCAATATATTATGTAATAATATCATACTATATATTGTATAATATAATGGAATCGCGAAGCCGTCACGTTTACAGCGGTTTCGGGCCACCCCTCCTCGCGTCCGTTTCCATAAAAAGGAACGTCCCGGATATCCGTTGAAATTCCGACGAATCCGCAACGGTCGTCGCCGAAGAGAAAGAAATCAAATTGAAAACGGACGTGCGACTTGTTATAATATAAGAAAGGCGAAGCGCCCGGGCGCTTCGCGCGGCGACGGGACAGGAGGTAGACCGTGCAGTACAGGATCGATCCCAAATCAGGCAATGCGCTGTCCGTTCTCGGTCTCGGCTGTATGCGCTTCCCGCGCGGCGTCACCGCGCAGATCGACGCGGAAAAGACGGAGAGGCTGATCCTTTCGGCGATAGACGGCGGCGTGAACTATTTTGACACCGCCTATATATACGGGGGCAGCGAAGCGGTTTTGGGCGAGCTTCTGCACAGGAACGGGGCGCGCGACCGCGTCTTTCTCGCCACGAAGCTGCCGCCGCAGCAATGCGGGCGCCGCGAGGATTTCGACCGGCTGTTTTCGACGCAGCTCGCGCGCCTGAAAACGGACCGTATCGACTATTATTTGATCCACAACCTGCCCGACGCGGCGCTTTGGCGCGGTCTTTGCGCGATGGGCATAGAGGGCTGGATCGCGGAAAAGAAAGCGCAGGGCCGGATAGGGCAAATCGGCTTTTCGTTTCACGGCACGCGGCAGGCTTTTGCGGAACTCCTGGATGAATATAATTGGGATTTCTGTCAAATACAGTATAATTATACGGGCGAGAACTATCAGGCGGGACGCGCGGGGCTTGAAAGGGCGCACGAGAAGGGCCTGCCCGTCATTATCATGGAACCCCTGCTGGGCGGAAAGCTGGCGAACGGGCTGCCCGCCAAGGCCGCGCGGCTTTTCAGGGAGGCGGACCCCGACTTGTCCGCGGCGTCGTGGGCGCTGCGCTGGCTGTGGAACCGGCCGGAACCCACGGTTGTCCTGTCGGGCATGAGCAGCGCGGAGCAGCTTGCCGACAACCTGAAAACGGCCGAAACCGCGGCGCCCGGTATGCTGTCGGAGCGGGAGGCCGCCGTTTTCGCGCCCGTGATCGCTGCGCTCCGCGCGGCGTACAAGGTGGCCTGCACGGGTTGCGATTACTGTATGCCCTGTCCGCAGGGCGTGAACATTCCGGGCTGCTTTGCCGCGTACAACGCGTCCTATGCGATGGGCTTTGTCACGGGGATGCAGCAGTACATCACCGGCACGGGCGCAAACCATATCGAGAGGCGCGCGGCCGGCGGCCGAAACTGCGTCAAATGCGGAAGCTGCGAGAAGAAGTGTCCGCAGCACATCGAGATCGCGCGCACGCTGGACGCGGTCACAAGGCGCATGGAGCCTTTCTGGTTCGGCGCCGCGATGGGGATTGTCCGGAGGGTGCTTCGCTGAACGCCGCCGCTCAACAATTTGGGTGCTTCCCGCGCTTCAAATTTGACGGAGCTGAATTTGAATTGACTTCTGATTTCAAAAATTGAACAACCGGCATTTCTGTGATATAATCATTAAATTGAACGGAGCCAAATTTGAAAAGGGACAAGGCATGGGTGATCGAATCGTAAAGAGGATAGCGAACCTGTATTTCGGGGCCGGCTTGGCGGCGACGGCGATCTTGGCGTTCGCCCTCTTTCTGTGCAATTATTTTCTGCGCCGGGGCGCCGCCGACAATCGGGTCTTGCTCGTCTGCGCCGGAGGCGTCTGCATCCTGTACGCCGTTTTCTGCCTGATCGCGCGCTTCTTGCAGCGCCGCAGCATGGATGTTTATCTGGACGGTATCGCCTCGGAGATCGACGAAACGCTGCGCTACACGATCCGCAACCACCCCCTGCCGCTCTGCCTGACGAACGCGGAGGGCGTCGTCATGCTGGCGAGCGAGCGTTTCAAGGATATCTATCCCGCCGTCGTCATGATGAAAACGGGGATCGCGCAGCTTACGGGTAAGGACGCGAGCGATTTTTTGAACGCGGACACGCCGCAGCCCGTCCTGCTGTCCGTGGGGGATCGGACGTACAAGGTTCTTCCCGTGTATCCGGGCGGGGATACGAGCGGACCGGCCGCGTTTTCTTGGATCGATGTCACGGATTACGAAAACCTGAAGGTCCGTTACAGCGACGAACGCAAGTGTTTCGCGCACGTCCGGATTGACAATTACGACGAACTCATCGCGAGTTCGCCCGACGATAAAAAATCCCTGATAGCCGCGGGTATCGAAAAGGTTATCCGTCGATGGGCGGCGAAGATGGACGCCTCCATCATTCGATATTACAGCGACAAATACTTCGTCGTCTTTGAATACAGCCATTACAAGCGCGTCGCGGCCGAGAAGTTCAGCATACTCGACGAGATGCGCGTCATCGAGACGGACGCGGACTTCCCCGTTTCCCTGAGTATGGGCGTGGGTCTGGACGGCAAGACGCCGCAGCAGACGGACGAATACGCGACCCTTGCCCTCGATCTCGCGCTCGGGCGCGGCGGGGATCAGGTGGTCGTCAAACGCGGTATGAAGGTCGATTATTACGGCGGAACGCTGCAGGCTGTCGAGCGGCGCAACAAGGGCAAGTCGCGCGTTATGGCGCACGCGATCGGACAGCTTATCGATCAGTCCTCGCAGATCATCGTTATGGGGCACAAGAGCCCCGATATCGATTCTTTCGCGGCGGCCGTCGGCGTCGCGCGCATCGCGATCAACCGCGGCAAGGATGCCTTTATCGTACTCAACGAATCGGGCCGTTCGCTCGCGGATTTTTACCGGGAGGCGAGCAAGAGCGGCGAATACCGCTTCATCGGTACGGACAGCGCGTTGGAGACGATCGACAGAAACAGTCTGCTCGTGGTGGTGGATACGCACAGGCCGAGCCTCACGGAGGCGCCCGTTCTGCTGGGCAAGACGGAGAAATCCGTGGTCATAGACCATCACAGGCGGGCCGAGGAATGTATCGAAAACGCGACGCTCAGCTATATGGAACCCGCCGCCTCCTCGACCTCCGAACTCATCGCCGAAATCATGCAGTATCTGGCGGAGAAGAAGAGCATTTCCCGCCTCGAGGCGGAATTGCTGCTCGGCGGTATCATCGTGGATACGAACAGCTTTTCTGTCAAAACGGGCGCGCGAACCTTTGAGGCGGCTTCTTGGCTGCGGCGCAGCGGCGCGGATACCGCCGTCGTGCGGCAATATCTGCAAAGCGATATGGAGGACTTCCGGCAGAGGGCCAGCATCATCTCGAACGCCGAATTTTTGAGCGGCGGCATCGCCGTTTCGCGGAACGAGGGCCGCCATGAAAACGCGCAGATCATCAACGCGCAGGCGGCCGACGAACTGCTCGACATCAAGGGTATCCGCGCCAGCTTCGTGCTGGGGGAAACGAATGACGAGGTGGTGATCAGCGCCCGCTCGCTCGGCGAGGTGAACGTCCAGAAGATCATGGAACGGCTCGGCGGCGGCGGGCACCTGACAACGGCGGCGGCCCAACTCAAGGACATCACGGTGGATGAGGTTGCGGCCGAGTTGCAAAAACTCATCGCCGAAATATAATGGTTACATATAATTTATCGTTGCGGGGAAGGACGGCGTACACAGCATGATAGTGATACTGAAACAGGACTGCAAGGGCCTGGGCAAGGCGGGCGACGTGGTTAAGGTCAGCGACGGCCACGCGCGGAATCTGCTGATTCCGCGCGGCATTGCGGCGGAGGCGACGGACGGAAACATCCGAAGTCTCGAAAAGCAAAAGAAGCTGGACGAGGAGAAGCACAGAAAGGACCTCGCGGACGCGAAAGCCCTCGCGGAAAGGATCGGCGGCATTTCCGTCAAGATCGTCGCGAAGTCGGGCGAAAACGGCCGGCTGTTCGGCTCCATCACCTCCAAGGACATCGCCGACGCGCTCTTTGAGCAGCACGGGATACACATCGATAAGCGCAGGATCGCGCCGGAAAGCCCCATCAAGAACACGGGGCCGATTTCGGTTGAAATCAGGGTGTTCCCGGAGGTCGCCGCCGCCCTGCGGGTCGATGTGGAAGCCCGGGCATGAACGAGCGTATCCCCCCGCACAGCGCCGACGCCGAAAAATCCGTTCTCGGCGCCCTTATGCTCGACAGGGATGCCCTGTTTCAGGTCATGGAGATTCTGAAACCGGAGGATTTCTACAGCGACGCGCACAAGGAAATCTACCGCGCGGCGGAGGGATTGCATCGGAAGAATGAGCCGGTGGATACGCTCACCGTTTCGGACGAGTTGAAGCGCAGGAAGTCGCTCGACATGGCCGGGGGCCGCGGGTATATCGCCGCGCTTTCGACCATGGTTCCCGCCACGGCCAACGCCGCGCAGTACGCGCGGATCGTTGCGGAAAAGGCCGTCCTGCGGCGCTTGATCGGCGCGTCCTCTGAGATCATGGACGAGAGCTACGGGGACAGCCGCGACGCGCGGGAGATTCTCGACGATGCGGAACGCAAGATTTTCGCGATCGCGCAGGCGGGGCAGCACAAGGATTTCAGCAGGATCGGCGACGTGCTTTTCGACAATTACAAGCATATCAACGAGATCGCGAACCTAAAGGGTCTGACCGGCCTGACGACGGGCTTTATCGATCTGGACAAAAAGACCTCCGGCCTGCAAAGGTCCGATATGATCATCGTCGCGGCCCGTCCCGGCATGGGCAAGACCGCCTTTGCCCTGAACATCGCGCACAAGGCGGCCCTGCGCGTCGATGCGAAGGTTCTGATTTTCAGCCTTGAAATGTCAAAAGAGCAATTAGTTTACAGATTCTTGAGCCTCGAATCGCACGTGGAGATCACGCGGCTGCGCGACGGAAAGCTGAACGAGGACGAATGGACGCGCATCAACGAGGCGATGGATGTTTTGCAGAATACGGATATATTCATAGACGACACGCCGGGTATCCCCGTCATGGAGATACGGAACAAGGCGCGGCGGATGAAATCGGAACACGGGCTGGACCTCATCATCGTGGATTACCTGCAGCTCATGTCCGAGACCGGACGGACGGAGAACCGAAATCAGGAGATTTCCGTTATTTCCCGCATGTTCAAGCAGCTTGCCAGAGAGATGGACTGCCCCGTCATCGTCCTGTCGCAACTCTCGCGCGAGGTCGATAAACGCAAGGACAAGATACCCGTTCTGTCGGACCTGCGCGACTCCGGCGCCATCGAGCAGGACGCGGACCTGATCCTGTTCCTGCACCGGGAGGACTATTACACGGAGGTCGCCGACGCGCCGGACGCCACGCAGAACAACCTGTGCCGGGTGATCATCGCCAAGCACAGGAACGGCGAGACGGGCTTTATCGAACTGTCCTGGGTCGGTCGCTACACCAAGTTCGCCGATCGCGCGCGCGACGTGGAACCGAGTCGTTTTAGCGAATCGTATTAAATATAAGGAGGCGGCAACATGTCTACATTGGCAGTGGTGGGCTCACAATGGGGAGACGAGGGCAAGGGAAAGATCATCGACTATCTCGCGAAAAAGGCGGATATGGTCGTCAGGGGGCAGGGCGGAAGCAACGCCGGCCACACGGTCGTAATCGGCAATCGTAAATACGCGTTGCACTTGATTCCGTCGGGCGTTATGAACGAACAGACCGTGAATATCATCGGAAACGGCGTCGTGTTTGACGCGGAGGGCTTCTTCGACGAGACGGCCGCGCTCGAAAAGGACGGCATAAAGACCGATCGCATTTTTGTCAGCGACAGGGCGCATCTCGTATTTCCCTACCACAAACTTCTCGACGAACTCTACGAGAAAGCGCTGGGCGAAAAGGATATCGGCACGACGCGCAAGGGTATAGGCCCCGCGTATATGGATAAGATCGCGCGAAGCGGGCTGCGCGTGTGCGATATGCTCGACGAGGCGGCTTTTCGCGAGAAGCTCGCGGCCCAAATCGACGACAAGAACCGAATACTCGAAAAACTTTTCGGCGCGCCGCCCGTGAACAAGGAGGAGATCATCGCGAATTCTCTCGACTGCGCGAAGCGCCTGCGGCCCCGCATACGCGATACGGGCGTGATGGTCCACGACGCGATCCGCTCCGGCAAAAAAGTGCTGTTTGAGGGCGCGCAGGGTTCCATGCTCGATATCGATCTGGGGACCTACCCCTATGTGACGAGTTCGCATCCGATCTCGGGCGGCTTCACGACAGGGGCCGGCGTCGGCGCCGGCGCGATACAGGACGTGATCGGTATCACGAAAGCCTACACGACGCGCGTGGGCAAGGGTCCTTTCGTTACCGAACTCGACAACGAGATCGGCAAGTGTATCAGGGAACGCGGCCTGGAATACGGCGCCACGACGGGCAGACCGCGGCGCTGCGGCTGGTTCGACGGCGTTGTGGTGCGCTATTCCGCGCGTATCAACGGCACGACGGGGCTTGCGCTCATGCTCCTCGATGTACTCGGCGAATTCGACGAACTCAAGCTCTGTCACGGATACGCGTACAAGGGGGAAACGATCTCCGAATTCCCCGCGAGTCTGGATACGGTCGCGGCCTGCACCCCGCTGTATCTGACCTTGCCGGGCTGGAAATGCGACATCACGGGCTGCCGCGATTTCGACGCCCTGCCCGATGCCGCGCGGGGCTACGTCAAGGCCGTGGAGGAGATCACGGGCGTGCCCGTGAAGATTGTTTCCGTCGGTCCCGACAGGGAGCAGACGATCATTCGCGAGGCGGTTTTTTGATCGCGCGCGGCGGAAAACGCCGCCCACAGGTCAAATCAAAAGTAAGCAAACGACGATGAACTTCAAGAAAGAGCAGACAAGGGAATACTATCTGAGCGACACCCATGTGGAGAACATCTTCATCAACGAGATGATGGCCGGCGCGCCGGGCGACTACGTGAAGGTGTATCTCTTCGCGCTCATGTACGCGGAACTCGGCCTGATCATGCGCAATGCGGATGTGGCGAAGCATCTCTCCATGGAGATAGAGGATGTTCTCAAGGCGTGGTCGTACTGGGAAGAGTTCGGCGTGATCAGGAAGCACTATGAGGACCCCGAAAACCGCCTGCGCTACGAGGTGGAATTTCTGAACCTCAAGGCCATGATCTACGGCGGGCGCAAGGGAAAGAAGAGCGCGGATAAGCGATACGCCGACGGGCTTGCGCAGGGGGTGCGGGACCTGCTCGCCAACGACGCGCTGCGCGAGGTCTGCCGCGAGGCGGAACGTATCGTGGGCGCGCCGCTTTCGCCGGAGGATATGCAGGCCATCGCGTCTTGGTCGGCGGACCTCGGCGCGACCGCTCCCGTCATCGTTTTCGCTTTCCGTTACGCGGCGGAACGGCGGAACGGCGTCCCCGGGCGCGGAACGCATTACGTCGGCAAGATCGTGCGGACGTGGGCGGAAAGGGAACTGCGCACGGTGGAAGAGGTCAAGCATTACTTGGAAGAGAACGACAATCGGCGGCACAGGTACAAGCGCGTACTCAAGGCGCTCGGCATGGTGCGCAACGCCACGGAAGAGGAAATGCGCATCATGGACCTTTGGTTCGATGCGCTCGGCTTCAATATGGAAACCGTACTCGAAGCCTGCAAGCGCAGTTCGGGTATTACAAGCCCCAATATCAACTACATCAATTCCATCCTGAACGACTGGGCCGACAAGGGCCGCGCGCGCCCCGCGCGCGGCGCGGTCCTCCGCGGCAAAAAACAGATCACGGAGGTATTGCGCCTGTACGAGGAACTGCGGGAGAAAGCCGAGCGCGAGGCGGAGGCGCGCAGACAGGAGGTCTACGCAAAGCTGCCCGAGATCAAGGGCATAGAAGAGGATATACGCGGGCTTCGCGTGGACAGGTCGAAAGCGATGCTTTCCGGCGCGGGCAACGCGCGCGGCACGGCCGATAGCCTGCGCCGCAAGATCGAGGAACTGCAATCCGAATGGGCCGTCATTCTGACGGAGAACGGCTTTCGCCCGGACTATATGGATATCCGGTACGCGTGCAAGGATTGCAAGGACACGGGGACGCGCGACGACGGAACGCGCTGCGCCTGCTTTGTGAAGCGGCTGGAGGAGATACAGGCGCAAGAGGCCTGAGAATCCGCGCCCCGGCGACCGCGTATTTGCGCATACCTTATAAGTATTTTCATAATCACTGTTTTCATAATCGAGATGTCAAAAGGTACACCTTTTGACATCTTTGCAGAAAAAAATGCAATTCCAATCGGCGCAAGAGGCTTTTCTTTCTTTGAAAGCTATGGTATAATAACCGCTGTGCGGTTATTATACCGATTGAAATGCCGCGCGATTTTTTCGCCTGTGGCGAAAACGCGCATGGCGATACCATAAATATCTTCGCTTCGCTTCGTATTTATGGTATGATACCGTTATGCGGTTATTATACCGATTGAAATACCGCGCTTGCAATGCCGGGTAAAATCGCACGCGGCGACAGCGTAAACGACTTCGCCGCGTTGTATTTTGAAAGAAAGGTGGGTGACGGCAATGAATGAAAGCATCATCTTATTAACGGAAGAGAATTATGAAAAGGAAGTCCTGCAGACGTCCGCGCCGATCGTGATCGATTTTTACGCCGATTGGTGCAATCCCTGCAAGATGATGGCGCCGGCCTTTGACGAAGCCGCCGCGGAATACGGCGACAGGGTGCGCTTCGCGAAGATCAATGTTGACGAATCCAAAAAGCTGGCCATAAAGTCCAAGGTACTCAGCATTCCGACGCTGCTGTTTTTTAAGAACGGCGAACAGGTGGACCGCGTGGCGGGGGCCTTGGATGCGACGCAACTGAAAGGAAGGCTGGAGGCCCTGCTTTCTTGAGAATCCGCCCTTGGGGAGTGTTTTTGTAATGAACGACGCCGCCCAATCCCCTGCCTTTGGGTATGGGGACCGGCGCTTCATCCGGCCCGCGTGGGCTTGCAATCCCCCGGTGGCTGTGTTTCGCGGGGCGGCGGGGACGGTAAACTCCTAACCCGCTAAAGCGGGGGAGTTGTCGAGTGGCTCCTTCCAACCGTTTGCAAAAGGCGCAAACGGAGCTGAATTTGAATATTTCGCACTCCCCCCGGACGGAGCGACGGGGCGACGCCCCCGGTTTAATCTATGGTTGAATTCTGGTTCCCCACATTTTCCGGCGTACTGAATGTTCTGTTCGTGATCAACTTCATGATCGCGCTGACGATCATATTCTTGGAAAGAAAAGACCCCTCGGCCACCTTGGCTTGGATCATGATCCTCTTCCTCGTGCCGGCCGTCGGGATATTGTTCTATTTCATGTTCTCGCAAAACATCTCGCGGCAACGCATATTCAGGCTTTCCCGCTACGAGGAACTCGTCGTCAACAATCCGCTGCGCGAACAGATCGCACAGGTTCAAAACGATCGCTTTCGCTATGTCAATCTCGAAGCGCGCAAATGGCACAGCATGATTCACATGAATCAGACCTACGCCGGATCGATTTTGACGCAGGACAACCGCATTTCCATCATTACGGACGGCGTTCACATGCTGGATTCCCTCCTGCAGGATATAGCCGACGCAAAGAGCGCGATCAACGTCGAGTATTATATCATCAAAAACGACGAGACGGGCAGGGCCCTGCTTGCCGCGCTCGTGCAGAAAGCGCGGGAGGGGCTGGAGGTGCGCCTTTTGATCGATGCGATCGGCGGACGCCAGTTCAACGAGAGCCATCTGGCGGAACTCAGGGCCGCGGGGGGACGTTTTTCTTTCTTCTTTCCGCCCAAATACAAGGTGTTCAGCCGGAAGTGGAATTACCGCAACCACAGAAAACTCGTCGTGATCGACGGGAAGATCGGCTATCTCGGCGGTTTTAACATCGGCAATGAATATCTCGGCAAGGTCAAGAAGTTCGGATACTGGCGCGATACCCACCTGCGGATCGCGGGCAGCGCCGTCCACGATATGAACGCGCGCTTCATCCTCGACTGGCGCTTCGCCTCCAAGGAAAACCTGCTGATCGACCGCGCCTACCACGACGAGGCGGCGGGTCCCGGCGGCACGGCCATACAGATCGTTACCTCCGGTCCCGATTCCTCGCGCGAGGAGGTGAAGCACGGCTATTTGAAGATGATCTCTTCCGCGAAGAAAAACATCTACATACAGACGCCCTACTTCGTGCCCGACGCGAGCATTCTGGATTCGCTGAAAACGGCCGCGCTTTCCGGCGTGGATGTCCGTATCATGATCCCCCGTATGCCCGATCACATGTTCGTGTACTGGGCCACGTACTTCTACGCGGGCGCGCTGATCAACGCGGGCGCGCGCGTCTACATTTACGACAACGGGTTTTTGCACGCCAAGACGATGGCGGTCGACGGGGAGATCGCTTCCGTTGGCTCCGCCAATTTCGATATTCGCAGCTTCAGGCTCAATTTTGAGGGAAACGCTTTCATCTACGACGCGGCCGAGGTCTATAAGATCGAAACGATCTTTGAAACCGATATCGCCCAAAGCCACGAGTTGACCAAGGCGCTTTATCGCGGCCGCTCTTTGAAGATCAAATTCAAGGAGGGGGTATCGCGGCTGCTCTCCGGATTGCTCTAGGCGGCGGCGCGGTCTTTTGCGCGGCGCGCGAGACGCGGCGCCCGGGGGTTTTGGCAAACCGGGGCAAGCCCCGAAAATTCTATCGCTTTTGTGTTTATTTTCGGCGGCCCAAGAGCCGCCGCGGAGGCAAATATGGCGCAGCTGTACTATCGATACAGCGCTATGAACGCGGGAAAATCACTTGAACTCATACGGGTGGCGTACAACTACGAGGAGAGGGGAATGCGCGTCCTCGTCCTGACGCCCGTCATCGACGACAGGGGCGGAAAGGGGCGCGTCGTATCGCGAACGGGTATCGAGCGCGCGGCCCTCCCCATCCACGACGATACGAATATATTGACCCTCTTCATGGAAGAGGACGCGCGGGAGAAGATCGCCTGCGTACTCATAGACGAGGGGCAATTCCTGAAGAAGCACCATATCCAGGAATTGACGGAGATCGTGGACAGCTGCGATACCCCCGTCATGGTCTACGGGCTGAAGAACGACTTTAAGAACGCGCTGTTCGAGGGTTCCTACTATCTTCTGGTCTACGCGGACAAGATAGAGGAGATCAAGACCATCTGCTGGTGCGGCCGGAAGGCCACGATGGTGGCCCGCGTTATCGACGGCAAATTCGTCAAGAGCGGGGAACAGGTCGTGATCGGCGGCCATGACCTGTACGTGTCCCTCTGCCGCAAGCATTACAACGACGGGCGGCTCGGCGAAGAGGGAACGCGCCCCGCGGAAAAATAGCGCCGTTTTCTTGATTATTCGCGGTTTTTATAGTATAATTCGTTCTTAGAGGCCCTTACGGACAAGGCGCCGCTTTGCGGCGGGGGATATCGTGGCCGCCCCGCGCAAAACGGCTGAGAATAGGAAGCTTTTCAGAAATGATATCCGCGAATGACAAGAAATGCGCCTACGGCGCCGAGAATACGGTCAAGGCCCGTGAGAACGGTACAATCGAATGCGTGCGCGGAGATGAAACTTTCGCGGCAAAACCGGCGCTCCTGCTGCACAGCTGCTGCGGCCCGTGCAGCACGGCCGTCGTCGAGCGCTTGGCCCCGCGATACCGCATTGCGATCTTTTTTTACAACCCGAACATCTCCGATCGGGAGGAGTACGAGAAGCGCAGGGCCGCGCAAGTCGATTTTGTAAAGCGATACAACGCCTCGACGGGCGGATTCGACGCCGTGGAATACATCGAGGGGGCCTATGAGCCGGCGGTCTTTGAGGCGGCGGTGCGCGGTCTTGAAGCTGTGCCGGAGGGCGGCGCGCGCTGTCGCGTCTGTTTTCGTCTGCGGCTTGAAAAGACGACGGAAACGGCCGTGTTGCGCGGTTTTGACGCCTTTTCGACGACCTTGACGGTGAGTCCGCACAAGGATTATGAAACGATTGCGCGTATCGGCCGGGAGATCGGTCTGCGTTACCGCATAGACTACCTCTCGGAGGATTTCAAAAAAAGGGACGGCTACCGGCGCTCCGTCGAACTCGCGAAGCGATACGGACTCTACCGGCAGAGCGGTTGCGGTTGCCGTTTCGCCGACGCCCGAAGAGCGGCCGCGTTTGATCATGCTGTACCTTGATCTGATCATTGACAACAACACCGACCGCACGGACGCCCTTTATACCTACGGCTGCGCTTTCGACGGCGTGACGGTCGGCGCGCGTGTGTTCGCGCCCTTTGCGGCGAGCAACCGCGAGCGGGCGGCCTTTGTCGCGGCGGTCAAAGACAAGCCGGACGAGCGGATCAAGGGACTTAAGTATGTAACCCGCGTCGATACGGAGATCGCGCTCGACGCGAATGCGATAGAGATCTGCGTTTGGATGAAACGGCGCTATTACTGCCGCTACATCGAAGCGGCGCGTTGTTTTTTGCCCGCGGGGAGCATTTCCAAGCTGGGACGGCGCAGAACGCCCGCGCCGGAGGAGACGCACGCGGACAGGCGCGTCGCGCTTACGGGCGAACAGAGCGCGGCGCTGGAGCGAATCCTGCCGTGGATAGACGGCGGCGAATACAAGACCTTTCTCGTCCACGGCGTTACGGGCAGCGGAAAGACGGAGATTTATCTGCGGGCGGCCGAGCGGACGCTCGAAAGGGGCCGGACCGTGATCGTCCTCGTGCCCGAGATATCCCTGACGCCGCAGACCATCGGCCGCTTCGTCGCCCGCTTCGGCCGGGAGCGAATCGCGACCCTGCACAGCAAGCTGTCCGCGGGCGAGCGTTACGATGAATGGATGCGCATCAAGACCGGGGAGGCCCGCATTGTCGTGGGCGCGCGTTCCGCCGTGTTTGCCCCCGCGGGCGATATAGGGCTTATCGTCGTCGATGAGGAACACGAGGGGACCTACAAGTCGGATATGTCCCCTAAGTACGACGCCATCGAGGTGGCCGTCAAACGCGCCGGACAGACCGGCGCCACCGTCCTCCTCGGGAGCGCGACGCCCTCGCTCGTTTCAAGCTATCGCGTCGAGAGGCGCTTCTACGAGAAGCTGCGCCTGTGCGAGCGCTACAACAAGACGCCGCTTCCGCGCGTGCAGATCGTGGATATGCGCGAGGAGCTTAAAAGCGGAAACAGGACCATTTTCAGCCTTGCGCTCTACCGCGCGCTGGACGAGACGCTGACCGCGGGCAAGCAGGCCATCCTGTTTCTGAATCGAAGAGGCTATTCGACTTTCGTTTCCTGCAGGAATTGCGGCTATGTCATGCAGTGCGCGGATTGCGGCATAGCCCTGACCTATCATAAGGCCGAGAATGCGGTGCAATGCCATCTCTGCGGAGCGCGCCGCGCGGTGCCGCCCGTCTGCCCGGATTGCGGCGGCAGATACCTGCGCTTCTTCGGAACGGGTACGGAAAAGGTGGAGGAGACCGCGCGCGAACTCTTCCCCGCCGCCTGCGTCGAGCGTCTCGATTTCGATACGGTGAAGCGGAAAGGCAGCGCGGCCGGTCTGCTCGCGCGTTTTCGCAAGGGAAAGACGCAGATACTGGTCGGGACGCAGCTTGTGGCCAAGGGCCTTGACTTTGACAATGTGGGGCTTGTCGGGATCGTTTCCGCCGACGTGAGCCTGAACGTGCCGGATTTTCGCTCCGCCGAGCGCTCGTTCCAGTTGATCACCCAGGCCGCGGGCCGGGCCGGTCGCGGCGCCGAAACGGGCCGGGTCGTCATACAGTCGTATAAGCCCGATCATTACGCGATCTGCGCGGCGGCGGAAAACGATTACGCCGGTTTTTACGGTACGGAACTGCTGCTGCGAAAAGCGATGGACTACCCCCCTTTCAGTGACCTCGTGCAGATCACGGTCAGTTCGCGGGACGAGGCGACGGCCGCGGCCGCGGCGGAGGCGTTGGCGGACCTTTTGCGAACGCGCGCGAACGCGCAGAAGCGCATACTCGGCCCCGGGCAGGCGCGCATATACAAGGCGGGCGATCTGTTTCGCCGCCTGATCTACGCGAAAGTGGCGCCGCGCGACAGGAAAGCGTTCGAGTTGTTTCTGTCGGAGCAAAAACGCCTCCTCGCCGTGAGCAAGAACAGCGGAAAATACAACATATCGGTGGATGTGAACCCATACAGCTATCTGTAAATGAAAGGAGGATCATGGCGCTTCGGAAGATCATGTTGGAGGGCGAGGATGTCCTCAGAAAGAAATCCAAGGATGTCGCGGCGGTCAATGAACGGATATTGACGCTGCTGGACGATATGTGGGAAACGCTCGAAGAGAACAACGGCGTCGGTTTGGCGGCGCCGCAGGTGGGCGTTTTGCGGCGCGTCGCCGTTATAGATACGGGCAAGGACGAGGAAGAGGACGGCGTCAAGATCGAACTGATCAACCCGCGGATCGTGGAAACGGAGGGCGAAAAAGAGGAGGAGGAAGCCTGTCTGAGCATCCCCGGCGTGGTGGGCGCGGTCACGCGGCCCACGCGCGTGAAAGTGGCGGCCCTCGACAGGCGCGGCGAAACCTTTACGATAGAGGGGGAGGGTCTGCTCGCAAAGGCGCTCTGCCATGAACTGGACCATCTGGACGGCATATTGTTCGTGGACAGGGCCTCTTCCGTCAGACCCATCGAGGACGAGGATTGAACATCGTATACATGGGAACGCCCGATTTTGCGCTTCCCCCGCTGCAGGCCCTGTGCGAGAGCGGCCGCGTGCCCGCCCTAACGGTGACGCAGCCGGATCGTCCGCGAGACAGGGGCAAAAGACCGCACAGTCCGCCTGTTAAAGATTTGTCGATCGCTCGCGGGATTCCCGTGCTGCAACCCGAAAACCCGCAAAGCGACGCGGAATTCTCGGAACGGCTCAGGGAGGTCGCTCCCGATCTGATCGTCGTCGCGGCCTACGGGAAGATCCTGCCGAAAGAAATACTCGACCTGCCGCGTTTTGGTTGCGTGAACATACACGCCTCCCTGCTGCCCGCCTACCGGGGCGCGGCGCCCATACAGCGGGCCGTGATCGACGGGGCGCGCGAAACCGGCGTGACGCTCATGCACATGGCGGAGGCGATGGACGCGGGCGATATCATAGCCGCCGAGCGAACGGAGATCGGGGACAAGACCGCGGGGGACCTGTTTGCGGAACTCTCCCTTATGGGCGCGGCACTGCTTTTGCGAATGCTCCCCTCCATAGAGGCGGGACGGGCGCCGCGCTGTCCGCAGGATGAAAGCGGGGTCTGCTACGCGCCCATGATACGAAAGGAAGAGGCGCACGTGGATTTTTCAAAGGACCCGCACGCGGTATGCCGGCTCATACGCGGCATGAATCCGCGGCCGACGGCCTTTGCGCACTACGCGGGCGCGACGCTGAAGCTGTGGGAAGCCGTGCCGTCGTCCCTGCCCGCCCCCCGGCCCGCCGGAACCGTGGTCGCGGCTTCAAGTGCGGGGATATCGGTCGCCGCGGGCGACGGGGCCGTGCGGATCACCGTGATACAGGCGCCGGGCAAGCGCCCCGTGCGTGCGGACGATTACCTGAGAGGCAACAAAATCGAGATCGGCGCCGTCTTAACATAAAAGGAAATACCGGGAAGTCCAAATTTGGCGTCGTTCAAATTCGGCTCCGTCTGAATTTGAGCGCGGAGCGTACCCAAATTGTTGAACGACGGCGTCAGTCCCCCGCCTCTACAGGCGGCGGGTTTCAACTTTCCAAGCTGTCAGTGACGGGTGCAATCCCCCACTGACGCCTATGTTTTGAGGGGCGGCGGGCGAAGCCCTTGTCCCCTCAAAACATCCGTTCAACAATTGAAGTGCGCCTTTGGCGCTTCAATTTTGGACGGAGC
>JAITKU010000121.1 GCA_031278255.1 Eubacteriales Family XIII. Incertae Sedis bacterium
CGTCGATCCCGATCCCGAAAAGCCCACGCCGCCCGTCACGCTCGAAAAGACGGTCGGCGGCGAAAGCTTCCCGCTCGGCGTGGCCGTACCCTACACGGTGACGGTCACGAACACGGGCGACAACAACCTGACGGACATTGAAATCGGCGACGATCACCTGATCGGCTACGCGGGGGCCTTGACCCTGACCAAAACGAGCGGCGGCGTAAAAACGACGCTCGCGGGTACGGACTACGACTTTGAACGGGGCGAGGGCAAGATCACGCTCTCGGGGCTCACGCTGACCCCGGGCGAGACGCTGATCGTCCGCTACAGTGTCACCTACGACACGGCTGGCGATAAGACCAATAAGGCGAGCGTGAAAACGAAGGTCGAGGGGTCGAACGACGATGATCCCGCAGCCGGCGACGAGGACGAAACGACGGTCCGCATCGATCCCATCGGTGCGGTCACGCTCGACAAGACGGCGAACGGCACGCGCTTCCCCGTCGGCGCTTCCGTGGCCTACACGATAGACATCCAAAACACCGGGGACGAATCGCTGACGGATATCGTGATCGCGGACGACCGGCTCACGGGCCATGCCGCGGCGGGCCTTGTCCTGACGCAGACGGCGGCGGGCGGAAGCATTCCGCTTTTCGCCGGCGTGAACTACGACTTCGACGCGGGCACGGGCGAAATCCGGATGGCGGGGGACTTCAAGCTGCCCACGGGACATGTGTTGACCGTCCGATACAGCGTCGCCTACGGCACGGCGGGAGACAAACGCAATACGGCGGTCGTGACCGCGAAAGGCGAGAGATCGAATAACGGCGTCACGGCCCGAAACGAGGTCACGGTCAACGTCTACACGCCGGGCGGCAATATCCCGGGCGGAGGCGGCAATATCCCGGGCGGAGGCGGCAATACCGGCGGAGGCGGTAATACCGGCGGAGGCGGCAATACCGGCGGAGGCGACAACACGGGCGGCGGTGACAACACCGGCGGGTCCGTACCCACGCCCGCGCCCGGCAACAGCGTTATTCCGGGCGGGAACGGCGTGTACGTGGAGATCGACGAGAACGGGGTTCCGCGCGGAGAATGGCACTTGGACGAGGAGACGGGGGAATGGATCTTCGACGAATACCCGCCGCTCACCGACCTGCCTCAAACGGGCGCGGCTTTCCTCGTCGCCGCGGTTTCGAGGCACCTTTGGGTGTTCCCGCTGCTCACGCTTCTCATTTCCGCTTTCGTTTGGGCGCGGCTGCGCAGATACGAGAGAAAGCGGATATAAGGCTTTGTAACGAAATGACGAAAGGACCCTTGCCAACCGGCAAGGGTCCTTTTTTCCGCGGTCCGAAACGATGCCCCGCCCTTTCCGTTTCCGCTTCCCGCTCCGTCCCCGCATGTGCAAACACCCGCCGGGCAAAGCCCATAGCAAAAACGTATGGCTTCATTCCGTATTTCTTCTTGTGAATTTTCTGATAATATGCTATTTTTATGTTGACAGTGCCATGCCGCGCGCGATGTGGGCTTATTCGCGTTGCGTATCATCGGGGAGCGTTTATTCCGAAAGCAGAGGTGAATGAAATGTATCAGTTACAACCGATTACCGTTCGCGTGGCAAAGATGCGCGAACGCTACAGGAACACAAATCCCGAAATCTGCATAGCCAGATACAGGCTCTTGACGGAATTCTACACAGAACACCGAGACATGACGGGCATTACGAGGCGGGCGCGGGCGCTGAAGCACATCTGCGAGAACATCCCCGTCCGGATCGACGACGGCGAGGTGATCGTCGGCGCGCAGAGCGGAACGTACAGAGCCGCGGCGCTCTATCCCGAAAACTCCGTGCATTGGCTCAAGGAGGAGGTCGAGAGCCGCTTCATCTCGACGCGCAATCTGGACCCCTACATCCTCGCGGAGGAGGATCGCGCCTACATCCTCGCCACGGTCGATTTCTGGATGAAAGAATGTATGAGCGCCAAGACCGACGCCAACATCATCGACGAATACTTCCCCGTCGCGGGCAACGGCGTCACGATGTTTTCGCAGGAACACCAGTGCGAGTCGCCCGTGGGCCACTTCGCGACAGGCTACAATACGGCGATCCGCAAGGGCTTTAAGGCCATCAAGGACGAGGCCGAGCAAAAGAGGGCCGAATACATCGCGCAGGGAATGCCGGCGGACACGATAGAGAAATACAATTTCTATCGCGCGATCTCCACCGTATGCGACGGCGTCATCACGCTCACGAAGCGCTACGCGAAGCTCGCCGCGGAAAAGGCCGAGGCGGAGACCGATCCCGCGCGCAAGAAGGAACTCGCGATGATGGTCGATGGGCTGAACCGAACGGTCGAATACCCCGCGCGCAATTTCTACGAAGCCCTGCAGTGCCTCTACCTGTATCAGACGGTACTCTGCCTCGACGCGAACATGCACGGCATCAGCTTCGGCAGGGTGGATCAATATCTCGGGGATTTTTACGACGCGGATATCGAGGCGGGACGCATCACGCCGGAATACGGACAGGAACTGCTCGATCTCTTCTATCTGAAAGTCGCGGAGATGAACAAACCGTGGAGTTACGGCGCCACGCAGTCGAATCCCGGCTACACCAACGGCCAGCTTATGACCTTGGGCGGCGTGAAGCGCGACGGCTCGGACGCCGCGAACAAGGTGACTTTCATGATGTTGCAATCCATGGGACGCCTGCTCCTCCACGATCCGCCCCAAGCGCTTCGCGTACACAAGGACACGCCGCCCGCGCTCTGGGAGGCCGCCATCGAAACGACGAAGATATCCGGAGGCGTGCCGACCTTTGAAAACGACGATGTGATCATCCCGGCCCTGATGCGCCGCGGGCTTTCGCTCGAGGACGCGCGGGATTTCTGTCTGATCGGCTGCGTCGAACCCGCCGGCTGCGGCACGGAATGGCCCGCCTGCGGCGGCACCGGCACGGAGAGCTACATGAACCTCGCAAACGCGCTGCTTCTCGCGATCAACGACGGCTTCACGCCCGTCCCGATGCGCAACGCTTTCATGCCCGCGCCCGAGGGCACGCCGAACAAGCGCGTGGGCGCGCCCACGGGATATCTGTACGATATGACATCCTTTGAGCAGGTCAAGGAAGCGTTCAAGGCGCAGGTGGAACGGTTCGTCAAATGGCATATCATGAACATCAACGCTTTCGAGTACGTGGCGCGCGAGACCCTGCCCCTGCCCATCGTTTCCGCGACGATGGAGGGCTGCATGGAATCGGGCAAGGACGTTATGCACGGCGGGGCGAAATACAATTCCACCGGCGACAGCGGCGTAGGCATAGGAAACGTGGCGGACAGCCTGAACATCATCAAACACTGCGTATTCGACAAGAAAATCTGCACGGCCCGGGAGCTGTACGACGCGCTCATGGCCGATTGGAAAGGCTACGAGAAGCTGCACAACTACATCCTCCACGAGGCGCCGCACTACGGCAACGCGCTTCCCGACTGCGACGAACACGCGGGCTGGGCGGCAAAGGTATTCGCGGACGCCGTGAACGCGTGTACGGGGCCGCGGGGCCGCTACAGCGCGGGGCTTTATCCCGTCACGACAAACGTCATGTTCGGGTATATCACGAAAGCCACGCCCGACGGCAGATCCGCGGGTATGCCGCTCGCGGACGGGATCGCGCCCGTGCAGCAGATGGACAAAAACGGGCCGACCGGCGTCATCTCGTCCATCGCCGCGATCCGCCAGACGGATTTCCCGAACGGCACCCTGATGAACCTCAAATTCCACCCGACGGCCCTCAAGGGGGAGGAGGGCGTCCAAAAGCTTTCAAGGCTCATAAAGACCTACTTCGACATGGGCGGCATGGAGCTTCAAATAAACGTGGTGAGCGTCGAAACGCTGAAAGACGCGCAGGCCCATCCCGACAGATACAAGAACTTGGTCGTTCGCGTGGCGGGCTTTTCCGCCTACTTCGTCGAGTTGCATCCCGACGGGCAGGCGGATTTGATCAGGAGAACGGAACTCGCCATGTGACGCAAAGCCGCCGTCGATCGCTTTCTTGCCGTTGTTGTTCGATTTTTGTTACGGTTTCTTCGGCCCCGCGTCCCGTACGGCGCGAGGCTTTCAGGGGCGCGGCGCCGCCGCGGACGGGTAACGATATGAACACTTCACAGATCGAATGCTTCTTGGCCGCTTCCGAACATCTCAGTTTTACAAAGGCCGCGGAATCGCTGCACCTCGCGCAGCCGACGCTCTCGCGTCAGATCATTACGCTGGAGCGGGAAATCGGCGTCCGCCTGTTCGCGCGGAAGAACAATACGGTGCGTCTGACGGCGGCCGGGGCGATCTTGGCGGCCGGCCTTTCCGTGTTGCGCGGCGATTTGAGCAACCTGATCAAACGGGCGCAGCGCGCCGATCGCGAGGAAAGGGACAGGCAGGTCACGCTGAACATCGGAACGGCGATGGGGCAGCGCTTTACGGGACCGATCACGGATTCTTTCCTCGCCTTTTCGCGCGAGCAGCCCAACATTCAAATTCAGATAACCTATTTCAATCTTTCGAGGCTGATACCCGCCTTTGTCGAGGACGAGGTGGACGCCTGTATCGTTTCTCTGGACGACATCGGCCACATCAAGAACATGAACGCCGATCTGGATTATCTGGTGGTCCGGGAGGGGCGCGGCTGCGTCGTGCTGCCCGCGGATCATCCCTTGGCGAGCAAAACGGACCTCAAACTCGCGGATTTGACCGGGGAGACCTTCCTCATCGTCGATTCGCACGAGTCCGGCATGATCGCGCGCAAACAGCTCGAACTCTGCGAAGCTTTCGGCATGATCCCGTCAAAACAGGTCACTTCAAACATCGGAACGCTCGCGATGTGGCTTGAAACAGGCGTCGGCATCTCGACGATGAATCCCTGGCATATGCTCAAAAACAGCCCCAACCTGAAGTTTATCGAGATCGATGAACTCGAACCGGTCCGAGAGGTTTTCGCCTGGAAGAAGAGCAACGTCAATCCGGGCATCCCGGCTCTGGTGAAAGCGTTCCATTCCTGCCCGTCCAAAACCGAAGCGCCAAAGGCTCCGGTTAATAGTTAAATCAAAATTTTATCGACAGAAAGGGGTATTGTTTCAATGGAAGAACGGATTAAAAACAAGATCGGAAACGCCAGCTTGGGGGAAGCGAACGTCGATCTGACACTTACTCAAAAATTGCCTTATTTGGCAGGAACTTTCGGCGGATTCACCTTTCCGCTCGTCATGGCTTTCCTCACGATCTTCTGGACGGACGTTGCGCGCATCCCCGCCGGCGCGGTCGCGGCATTTTTACTGGTCACAAAGCTGTGGGACGCGGTCAACGATCCGATCATCGGCTATATGGCCGACCGCACGCAGACGCGTTTCGGCCGCTACAGACCTTGGATATTGATGTTTCTGCCCACGACGGTATTGACCGTTCTGACTTTCACGGTCATACCGGGCGCGAGTCCGACACAGCAGGCGGTATTCTCCCTCGGAACTTATTTTGTACTCGTCATTGCGAACACCTGCGTCGAGGTCCCAAGTCAGGGCGTTATCGCCTCCGCCACCACGAATCCCCGCGCGCGCGGCTCCATTCAGTCTTTCCGCATGGCGGGTTCCTACGCGGCCAACATCCTGACGGGCGCCGTATTCATGCCGATGGTCCTCTTCATCGCGATGGACGGGCAGATGCCCGACGCGCCGCCCGATATGGCAAAGGGTTTCTTCTACTCGATCCTGTTCTTCGCCGTCCTCGGCGTTCCGTTCGGCTTCTGGTTCTTCCTCGGCAGCAGGGAACGGGTGAAGATTCCCGTGTCCTCGCATACGCTCAGGGATTCTTTCTCCGTCCTGAAAGGGAATAAACCCTTTTGGCTCTTCTTCTGGGCTTTCTTCGTGTACGGGATCACCTCGGGCACGACGACCTCCCGCGCGCATTACTGGCAGTATCTCAGGGGCGACGCGGGCGGCATGGCGGTCAACATCACCGCTTGGATGATCGGCATGGTCATAGGCGCCGTCGCGTTCGGCTTCTTCGTGAAGAAAGCCCAAAACAAGGCCCACCTCGCCACGATCGGCTATATCGTGGGCTTCGTGTTCACCCTGCTCCTCACTTTCTTCTGGCTCACGCCTGAGAGCAGCGATTTCAAGGTAAACCTGTATCATTTCGTGACGGCCTTAAACGGCATAGGCGTCGGCTTCGGAACGCCGGCCATGTACGCCATCATGCCCGATGTCACGGAGTACACGCAATGGAAGTACAAGCTCCGCGTAACGGGCTTCGTCGTGTCCATCCTGAACTGCGCGTACAAATTCAGCCTCGCGTTCGGCGCGGCGGCTTTCACGGCGGTGCTGGCCATCCAGCAATACGTGCCGAACGTGCCGCAGCCCGACAGTATCAAATGGACGATGAATATCTTCGCCAACGTCATACCCGCGATCTGCTACCTCATCCCCGGGCTTATGATGCTGAAATGGAAACTCGATGTCAAAGGCTTCAGGGCGATCGTAGACGAACTTGCCGCCCGCAGCGACGCGTAACGGCCGAAACCGCGCGCGGCGCCGGAACCCGTTTCGCAAAACGGGTTCCGGCTTTTAAAAAGCAACCTCGGAAACGCAGAAAGGAGTATACGTGTGTACACATTCAAACCCGCCACCGACCGCATCCTGAAAATGCGCGAGGCGATCCGGGACAGGGTCCTGCGTCACGAGTCGGAGCGGGCGCGCATCATGACCGAGGCAAGCAAGAAATACGAAAACGTCACACCGATCATCAGACGTCCGCTCATGCACTATGAACTCTGCAAACATATGACGCTCTACATCGGCGACGACGAACGCATCGTGGGCGGCAAGGGGCCGCATATGTTCTCGTGTCCGTCTTTCATCGAGCAGTTCCCGCCGATCGGCGAATATCACTTTATGTATCAGGGCATAAAGAGCGGCGAATGGAAGATCGGGGACGACGGCCTGTACCACAACCC
>JAITKU010000141.1 GCA_031278255.1 Eubacteriales Family XIII. Incertae Sedis bacterium
TCGGCGTCACGACGCGGGCGGACGGGCTTGAGGCTCCCGCCGATATAGAAACGCTCTACGAGGGCGCGGGCGACAGCTTCGATCTGGCTTGGGCCGTGGACGAAAACGGCCTGCCCGCGGATATCGACGCGATCCGGTATATCAAGATACAATCCACAACAGAATCCCCGGAGGTCAACGTCGTTTCCCGCGCGCCCGAAGAGGCGTCGCCCGTGGGCCTGAGCGCGGCCCCGGCGCGCATCCTTGTGGACGGCGCCGCCCTGCCCCTAAAGGAGGGCCTGTACGAATACGACGCCGCGGTGCGGGGCGCTTTCGCCGTCGAAGTGGAGGCGGAGGCGGGCGCCAATGTCTACATCAACAATCTGCGCGCCGCGTCGCGGGAATTCGCGCTGACGCCCGGCAAGGGCCTCATCCGCGTGATCGTGCAGGAGGGAAAAAAGGAGCCGCGCATCTACCTTATCCGCGTGAGCGGAACGCCTTTCTCGGACGCGGAGACAGAACGGCGCTGAACGCGAAACGCGGACGCAGGTGAAAGGCAAGACAAAAAATCCCCTATTTCGTATGCAAGTATGCTATAATCATGTGTATCAATATGGTTGTCTTACTTTGCAAACGGGAGGGGTTTTTTTATGTTGACAGGCTGTTACGGTCGAGAGGATTTTTCCGATTTCGATGATTTTGCGCGCAATTTTCGGATTGAGGCGCCGGCGGATTTCAACTTCGCTTTCGACTGCATAGATACGCTTGCGCGGCTGTCGCCCGACAAGACGGCGATGGTATGGTGCAACGACGGGGGGGATGAGGCGCGTTACAGCTTTGCGCAGATTTCCGCGTATTCCGACGCGGCGGCGCGTTTCTTCGCCGCCTCCGGTATCGGCCGCGGCGACGCGGTCATGCTGGTCCTGCGGCGGCGCGCGCAGTTCTGGTTCGCGCTGCTCGGGCTTATGAAACTCGGCGCCGTCGCGATTCCCTCCACGCATTATCTGCTCGCGGAGGATATCGTTTACCGCAACAAGGCCGCTTCCGTCGCGGCCATTGTCACAACGGACGATGCGACGCTGCTCGCGGCTGTGGAACAAGCCCTGCCCGCGTCGCCGACGGTGCGGCTGCGCGTAAGTCTCGGCGGGGAGCGGGACGGCTGGCTGTCTTTTGACGAGGGGCTTGCGCGCTTTGCGCAGGGCGCGCCCTTGCCGCGCGTAACGCGGAGCGAGGATATGCTGCTGCTCTACTTCACATCGGGCACCACGGGTCTGCCCAAGATGGTGGCGCACAACCACCGTTACCCCCTCGGGCATATCGCGACGGCGCGCTACTGGCACGCGCTGCACGCGGACAGTCTGCATTTCACGCTGGCGGACACGGGCTGGGCCAAGGCCGCCTGGGGCAAGATATTCGGCCAATGGCTCTGCGGAGCGGCCATATTCGTGTACGATCAGGATTACTTGGATCCACATCGTCTGCTGCGCGCGCTCTGCCGCCACAAGGTCACGTCGTTCTGCGCGCCGCCCACCGTCTACAGGGTCCTGCTGACGGCGAATCCGGCGGCTTACGATCTGAGCGCGCTGGAGCGTGTCACCTCCGCGGGGGAACCCCTGACGGGGGATATCTTCAATAGGTTCAAGGAACAGACGGGGCTTTCCATCCGCGAGGCCTACGGCCAGACGGAGACCGTGCCGCTGACCATGACTTCGATCTATACGGCGCCGCGCGCGGGTTCCATAGGCAAGATCAATCCCCTCTACGATGTACTGCTCCTCGACGCGGACGGAAACGAGGTGCCGGACGGCGCGGAGGGTGAAATCTGCGTCCGCGCGCAGCGGGGTTCTATCGGCCTGTTCACGGGATATTATCGCGACGCGGAGGCGACGAATCGCGCGTGGCGCGACGGAATGTATCATACCGGCGACATGGCGCGGCGGGACGCGGACGGTTACGTGTACTTCATCGGGCGGGCGGACGACATCATCAAGTCCGCGGGCTATCGCATAGGACCCTATGAGGTGGAAAGCGTGCTGGCGCGGCATCCGGCCGTTCTGGAATGCGCCGTTACGGGCGTGCCGCATCCCCTGCGCGGGCAGGTCGTAAAGGCAAGCGTTGTGACGGCGCCGTCCTGCGAGCCGTCGGAGGCGCTGAAAAGGGAATTGCGGGCCTTTATGAAAGAAAACGCCGCCGCGTACAAGATACCGCGCGTTATAGAGTTCGTGGACGCGTTGCCCAAGACCATTTCCGGAAAGGTGCGCCGCACGGCCGTGCGCGACGCGGACAAAACGAAAGGCTGACGATATGGCGGATTTTTTGCGCGATCTGTTCCGCGCGATGCCCAAGGCGGAACTTCATATGCATCTCGACGGCGCGCTCGAGGTCAAAACCGCGATCGAACTTATGACGGGGCGCGCTCCCGACGCAAAGGCCCCGGACGGCGGAGGAACGGAGTGCCCCAAGAACGCGGCGGGCGGCGCTTTCCGGGCGCAGTCCTATGAGGCCCTGTATCGCAGACTCGTGATCGACGGGCCGCTCGCGACGCAGGCGGCATTGCTCGGCCGTTACGATCTGCCGATAGAACTTTTGCAGAGCGAGGAGGCTTTGGAACGCGTCACCGACGATCTGCTGCGCGCCAAGGCGGCCGACCGCGTGCGCTATTGCGAGATACGTTGGGCGCCCGCGCTTCATTGCGCCGGGGGCCTGGGCGTCCGGCGGGTTGTGGAGAGCGTGGCGCGCGCGACGAAGCGCGCCTGTGCCCGTTACGGCATCCTCGCGCGTCTGATCGTCGTCGGTATGCGTTTCCACGCGCCCCGGGAGAACGTTTCCATGCTGCGTCAGGCGGCGGAGGCGGACGCGCGGGGGCTGCTCGCCGCCGCCGATCTCGCGGGACCGGAGGCGGCGCACCCCGATCCGACCGTACAGCAGCCCTTTTTCGATGCGGCGCGGCGGCTCGGTCTGGGACTCACCCTGCACTGCGGAGAGCTGCCGTCCTCCGCGGACGCGATAAGGCGCTGCGTCCTGCGCGTCGCACCGGACCGTATCGCGCACGGAAGCGGCGCGGCGGCGGACGAGTCGCTTTGCGCCCTGCTTGCGGAACGCGGCATCCGGCTCGACCTCTGCCCCACGAGCAACATTCAAGCGGGGCTTTATGCGGATTACGCGGACTTTCCCGTCGCGACGCTCTTTCGCCGCGGCGTTCCCGTGAGCATAAGCACCGATTCCCCCGTGATCTCGGGCCTCACGCTGAGCGAGGAGTATTACAGAACGGCGGCGGGCGGCCGGCTTGGGCCTGCGGAACTGTGGGCGATCAATCTGGCCTCCTTGGACAGCATCTTCGCGGAGGACGCCGTGAAGCGCGCGCTCAAGGCGGAATTCCGCGCGTGGGCGCACGGCGTTTCGGAACTCTGCCCGGACGCGTCAAGACCGGACTGACGCGATTCCCGCGGAGCGTCCGCGTCCGCTTATCCTGTCTGTTTTGCGCATCTCACCCTATCCCGCCCATCCCATCAACTTTTTTTTCAAAATGTTGCCCGGGCAACATACTTTTCCTTTCAACAATGTTACAATACTGTGTACACGGCGCATACGGGCGCCGGTATATCGTATAAGGAGGGAAGAAAGTGATGCGGAAAGTAAATAAAATCCTATGTTTGACGGCGTTGCTCGCGCTGTTGCTCTTGGGCTTTTCGGCCTGCGGAGGCAACCCCAGCGGAACGGAGGCAGAGGCGGGCGCGGGAACGGAGGCGGAGGCCGCCGAAACGGGCGAGGCCGCGGGCGTGGAACTGAACGTCTCTGCGGCGGCGAGCCTGACGGACGCGCTCGAAGAAATCTACGCGGAGTATCAAAAGGAGAGCGCGGACCTGATAAATTTCAACTTCGCGGCCTCGGGGACCCTGCAGAAGCAGATACTGGAGGGCGCGCCCTGCGACTTCTTCATATCCGCCTCCAAGGGCCATATGGACGGACTCGCGGACGAGAGCCTGATCGTGCCGGAATCCCGCAAGGACCTGCTGGGCAACGCGCTGACCCTGGTCACGGCCGCCGAGAAGTCCGAGCTTGTCAGCGTGGACAGCCTGACGAGCGCCGACGTGACGAGTATCGCCATCGGGGAGCCGGAATCCGTGCCTGCGGGCAGCTACGCGAAGCAGACGCTCGAATCGCTTGGGATTTGGGAGGCCGTTACGGATAAGCTGATCTTCGCCAAGGACGTGCGGCAGGTCCTCGAATACGTTGAAACCGGCAATGCGGACTGCGGCTTCGTCTATCGCTCCGACGCCGCCTTGATGGAAACGGGCGTGATCGTGACGGACCTGCCCGCGGACAGCCACAGCCCGATCGTCTATCCCGCCGCCCTGATCGCGGGTTCGGAAAACGAGGCCGCCGCGCAGCTGTTCTACGATTATCTGCAATCGGATTACGCGAAAGGCGTTTTTGAAAAGTACGGTTTTACCGTGCTGTAGAGGCACGGAGGCGCCATGAATTTCGCTCCGGTCATCCTATCGCTGAAGATAGCGAGCGTTGCGACGGTATTCTCTTTTTTGCTGGGGAATCTCTTCGCCTACATTATTAATAAGAAGAAGATCCCCGGCAAGAACATCTGGGAGACCGTGTTGATCATGCCGATGGTGCTGCCGCCCTCGGTGATGGGCTATTTGCTGCTGATCGCCTTTGGCAAACGCGGGTTTATCGGCGCCTTTCTGCTGGAGCATTTCGGCGTGCAGGTCGTCTTTACGTGGGTGGGGGCGACGATCGCGGCTTGCGTCGTCTCCCTGCCCTTGATGTACCAGAATGTAAAGGCCGCGTTTCTCTCGTCGGATCCCATATACGAGCAGGCGGCCAGAACGCTCGGCAGCAGCGAATGGCGGATATTTCGCACCGTGACCTTCCCGCTGGCTTGGCCCGGCGTCATAAGCGGCGTTGTGCTGGCTTTCGCGCGGGCCCTCGGCGAGTTCGGGGCCACGCTGATGATCGCGGGCAACATCCCGGGCAAGACGCAGACCATCCCGACGGCCATCTACTTTGCCGTGGAATCCGGCAAGACAGAAACGGCCAACGCGCTGGTTTTGATCATGACGGTATTCAGTTTCGCGCTGATATTGGGGCTGAACGCATGGCTGAAAAAGAAGAATTACTATTGAGACGAACGGGTACGCCGAGGAACAGCAGAAGCGATGAGCAGAATTGATTTCCATATTATAAAAAAACTGGATACATTCACCTTGGACGTGCGCTTTGATTTTGACAGCGGCGTACTCGTGGTGCGCGGCGAATCCGGCGCGGGCAAGACCACCCTGCTGAACTGCATTGCGGGCCTGTTCGCCCCGGACGCGGGCTTCGTCTCGATAGACGGGGAACGCGTGTTCCTGCGCGGCGCGGGGGACGCGGGGCGCGGGGCGCGGATCGACAAGCCGGCGCGTTCCCGGGGCCTCGGTTATCTGTTTCAAAGCTATGCCCTCTTTCCGAACATGACCGTGGAACAGAACGTACTCTACGGTATCCGCAACAAGCCGGAATACAGGGACCACGCCCGCAGGAAAGAATTGCTCGATTACGCGGGCTACATCATGGATACCTTTGGGATCGCGGGGCTTCGCAAAAAGCGCCCAGGAATCATCTCGGGCGGCGAAAAGCAAAGGGTCGCCCTGTCGCGCGCTATCGTCACCAAGCCGAGGCTTCTGCTGCTGGACGAACCCTTTTCCGCGCTGGATGAGGAAACCAAGGCGATGGTATACGGCGAATTCAAACTCTTCAAGGAGCGCTTCCGGATTCCGACGATCCTGATCACGCACAGCGACGCCGAAAGCGAGATGTTCGGCGATCATAAGATACACATGAAAGCGGGTGCCATCGTATGAGCGGCCTTGCGGATACGGGCGCGGCGGTCGGCGTCGTCTTGGCCGCCGGATATTCCGCGCGCATGGGCGATTTCAAGGCCCTGCTCGACGTGGGCGGGAAGTCTGCGGCGGCGCGGTTGATCGACGCGCTCAGGGAGGGCGGCGCGCGGGAGGTGGTTCTCGTGACGGGGCACGCGCGGGAACGGCTGGCCGGCTTGGTCGGCGCCGGCGGCGCGGTCGAAGCCTATAACGAGCGCTTTGCGGAGGGCATGTTCTCCTCCGTCAGGGCCGGCCTCGCAAAGGCTCTGGAGATAACGGGCGGACGGGCGTCCGCCTGTTTGCTTTCGCCCGTGGACTGCCCCCTTGTGCCGGCTTCCGCGATAAAGGCCCTGCTCGACGCGCACCGAAAACAGCCGGGACGCTTCATCGTTCCCTGTTATCGCGGCAAGAAAGGACATCCCCTGCTGATCCCGGCGGCCTTTCTTCCCGAGATACTCGCGCACGCGGGAGAGGGCGGACTCAAGGCCGTGACGGACCGCCGCGAGGACGATCTGCTGCGGCTCGAAACGGGCGATGAGGGCGTGGTACTCGACATGGACAGCCCCGCGGGATACGCGGAGATTCGCGCCCACTGCGCGCGCCTTGCGTCCGCGCGGAACAAGGGCGAGGCGGATGATCCGCGCGACGCGATCCGGCGCTTCACGGGCACAGTATTCCTGATTCGCCATGGGGAAACGAAAAGGCACGCCGAGGGGATATTCCTCGGACAGACGGACGTTCCCCTGTCGGACGAGGGACGGCGGCAGGCAACGGAGGCCGCGCGGGAACTTCTCGCGCGCGGGGCAAGGGCCGAACGCATCTACACAAGCGACCTCGCGCGGGCGGCGGAAACGGCCGAAATCATCGCGCGGATCCTGCGCGCGCAACGCGGCGGCGCCTTTCCCGCCGTCGAGTCCGACGCGCGCCTCCGGGAAATGCATCTCGGCGCGTGGGAGGGGCGGTTCATCCGGGAGATAAAGGAAGCCTTTCCGGACGAATACGCGCGGCGCGGCGCGCACATCCTGACCTGGAAACGCGGCCACGACGGAGAAAACTATTACGATCTGCGCTACCGCGCGGAGAAATGGCTGGCGGAAGCCCTCAAGGACACGCGCGAACTCGTTGCGGTGACGCACGCCGGCGTGATCAAGGCGATCCGCGCGGCCTTTTCGGACCTGCCGCCGGAAGCCGCGTGGTCGCTCGACATCCCGCGCGGCGCGGTGATCCGTCTGGACGTGCGGGACGGAACGCGGGAAGCGTGAGCGAAAGGCCGGGACCGCCGGGAAGCCCGCGCGCGCCTGCGCTATACAATATATACTGTTTTGTCTCCAAACGAAACGGCTGTCTCTTCAATTCAGAGACAGCCTCGCGTTCCCCGCCTCAATGACACAAGGGGACGCAGGAGGGAGTTTTTATAAAATCCAATAAACTGCCTTGCGGCAAGACCACGAGGTATTCGGAACATATATCTGCGGGCAGTTTGTCATGAGCTGCACCGCCGTATCTTTTCGGTCCGCCCAAATTCCTCCGTCAATGCCGCAACCCGCGTTCCCCGCCGTCGCGTCAGTTGCGCTGTTCAAGCAACGCGCGCAACCGCGCGATCTCCGCGTCCTTGTCCGCCAGCGCCGCGTCCCTGTCCGCTATCTCCGCGTCTCTGCCCGCAAGCGCCGCGTCCTTATCCGCCAGCGCCGCCTCCTTGTCCGCGACCACGCCCTGCCATTTGACGCGTTCCGCTTTGGCTCCCTTTTTGGCCCCCTTTTTGGCTCCCTTGCGCTC
>JAITKU010000011.1 GCA_031278255.1 Eubacteriales Family XIII. Incertae Sedis bacterium
TATCTTCGTGACGCACGACCTCTCGGTCGTGAAACATATATCCACCGATATTCTCGTGATGTATATCGGCACGATGGCCGAAATGTGCGGCGCAAAGGACTTGTTCTCCAATCCGCTGCACCCGTATACAAAAGGCTTGCTGTCGGCGATTCCGATTCCGAACATTGACATTGAGAAGAAAAGGGTCGCGCTCCGAGGCGAGTTGTCGTCCCCGATCGAACCGAAGAGCGAATGCCGCTTCGCGGCGCGCTGTCTTTACGCAACGGAGATTTGCCGCAATCGGGTTCCCTCATATGATGAGGTGCTGCCCGGGCACTTCGTTTCCTGTCATAACGTCAAAGAAATCAATCGGTTGTGACGCCGCCGCGCGCGGCGTCTCGACAAAACGCATTTCGATTGACCGCCGGCGATTCCCACCGACCCCGCACCACACACCCCCACACGGGCGCCCACGGGCGAATTTTTAAAAAACATTTTACAAAGGCCAAAAATCCGGTAAAATAATAGAATACTATTATATACCGGAATCGAGGCGCGATCGAATGCCGTATGACTTTGAAAACACGACGATGCTCACGGACTTTTACGAATTCACCATGGCGAACGGCTATTTTGAGAACGGTGCCGCGGAGAGGATCGGGTATTTCGATCTGTTCTTCAGAAGCATACCGGACGGCGGCGGCTTCGCGATCGCGGCGGGGCTTGAGCAGGTTATCGCCTATCTCGAAAACCTGCGTTTCACGGATGAGGATATCGCTTTCCTGCGGCAAAAGGGCTTTTTTGGGGAACACTTCCTGCAATATCTGCGGGATTTTGCGTTCAAATGCGACGTATGGGCCATCCCGGAGGGGACGCCCGTCTTTCCGGGCGAGCCGCTCATCACGGTCAGGGGCCCGATGGCGCAGGCGCAGTTCATCGAAACGATGCTCCTGCTTTCGGTGAACCACCAAAGCCTCATCGCCACCAAGGCAAACCGCATCGTGCGGGCCGCCGCGGGCAGGTCCGTCATGGAGTTCGGCACGCGCCGCGCGCATGGGGCGAGCGCCGCCGTATTCGGTGCGCGCGCCGCGTTTATCGGGGGTTGCGTCGGAACGGCTTGCGCGATCGCGGAACGGGAATACCCCGGCATTCCGGCCACGGGAACGATGGCGCACAGCTGGGTGCAGATGTTCGATGACGAATACGAGGCTTTCCGCCGTTACGCGGAGCTTTATCCCGACAACTGCGTGTTGCTCGTCGATACATACAACGTGCTGAAATCGGGGATACCGAACGCGATTCGCGTATTCAACGAATACAAACCGAAAAAAATGGGCATTCGTCTCGACAGCGGCGACGTGACCTATCTCTCAAAGACGGCGCGGCGGATGTTGGACGACGCGGGGCTTTCCCGGTGCTTTCTCGTCGTTTCCAACTCGCTGGACGAGTACATCATACGCGACGTGATCCTGCAGGGCGCGCGGATCGACAGCTTCGGCGTCGGCGAGAGGCTGATCACCTCCCGATCGGACCCCGTGTTCGGCGGCGTCTACAAGCTGGCCGCCGTTGAAACGGACGGCCGGATAGAACCGCGCATGAAGATCAGCGAAAACGTGGAGAAGATCACGAATCCGGGCTTCAAAAAGGTATATCGGCTGTTCTGTCGAAAGACGGGCAAGGTGATGGCGGACCTCATCGCTCTGGCGCACGAAACGCCGCCGCAGGCGGACGGTTTCGAGATATTCCATCCGTCGTTCACGTGGAAACGCAAGCGCCTCAGCAACTTTTACGCAAAGGATTTGCAGGAGCGGATATTCGACGGCGGAAAGCTTGTCTACAAAAGCCCCTCCGTCGAGGAGATACGGACCTACTGCGCGGAACAGATCGAAACCCTGTGGGAGGAATCGCTGCGATTTGAGAACCCCGCCGTTTACTATGTGGATCTGTCCCGCCCCCTTTGGGATCTGCGCGCGGATTTGATTCAAAAATACAAGCTGGCGTTTGAATGAAAGCGTGAGGCCGTTTATATGCCCGCCGCGAAGTTCTGTCCGCGCAAAACCGGCGCGGCGCCCGGGCATTTACCTCAAAGGAGAAAACGATGAAACACAATTTTCCCATTACGAGAACGCACGAACCGAAAGAAAAGCCCAATCCGGACGAGCTTGAATTCGGGACCGTTTTCACGGATCACATGTTCCTCATGAACTACGATCGCGAGGCGGGCTGGTATGACGGCAGGATCGTACCCTACGGTTCCCTTCGCATCGAGCCGGCCGCCGCGGCGCTGCATTACGCGCAAACGATGTTCGAGGGCTTGAAAGCCTACCGCGCAAAGGACGGCACCCTCCGGCTCTTCCGTCCCGATATGAACGCGAAGCGCACGAACGCCACGAACGACAGGATTTGCATTCCGCAGATCGACGGCGATCTGTTTGTTTCCGCGATCAAACATCTCGTGAACGTGGAGCGTGACTGGGTGCCGAGCAAGGAGGGAACCTCTCTCTACATCAGACCTTTCATCTTCGCGACGGAGCCTTTTCTCGGCGTGCGTCCGGCCCGACAGTACACTTTTGCGATCATATTGTCGCCGGTCGGCTCGTATTACAAGAGCGGACTCGCGCCCACGCGGATATTCGTCGAGGATGAATACGCGCGTTCCGTCGTCGGCGGAACGGGACAGGCAAAGATCGGCGGGAATTACGCGGCGGGGCTGATATCCCAAGAAAAAGCGCACGCGAAGGGTTTTTCGCAGGTGCTGTGGCTCGACGGCGCGGAACGCAAATACGTGGAGGAAATCGGCACCTCGAACGCCTTTTTTGTCATCGACGGCGAGGTGTTTACGGCGCCGCTGGCGGGCACCATCCTGCCGGGTATCACGCGCGATTCGGTTATCACGCTTTTGAAAGAATGGGGCGTGCCGGTGCGCGAGGAGCGCTTCACGATCGATTCGGTCTTTAAGGCATACGAGGACGACAAGCTTTCCGAGGTCTTTGCCAGCGGCACCGCCGCGGTAATCTCACCCGTGGGGGACATGCGCTGGAAAGACCGGGAGATTCAGATAAACAGGGGCGACATAGGCGCGCTCTCAAAGCGGCTTTACGACACGATTACGGGCATACAGACGGGCGAATTGCCCGACAAATACGGGTGGACGGTTGAGGTGTGATTGCGCATGACAGGCGCGGAAGCGATTATCGCGAGCTTGGAGCGCGCGGGCGTCCGGCTGGTCTTCGGCTACCCCGGCGCGACCGTTGCTCCGTTTTACAATGAATTGGCGAAGTCGGATATACGGCATATCCTCGTGCGGCATGAGCAGCACGCGGGGCACGCCGCGAGCGGTTACGCGCGCATAGCGGGCAGGCCGGGCGTGTGCGCGGCCACCTCGGGTCCGGGCGCGACGAACCTCGTGACGGCGCTCGGCACGGCGTACATGGACAGCATCCCCCTCATCGCGATCACGGGGCAGGTGGACAGCGGCCTTTTGGGCCGCGATGTGTTTCAGGAGGCCGATATCACGGGGGCGACCGCTTCTTTCACCAAGTACGGTTATCTGGTCAAGCGCGCGGCCGATATTCCGCGCGTGTTTCGGGAAGCCTTTCATATCGCGGGAACGGGCAGACCCGGTCCCGTGCTGATCGATATACCCGTCGATGTGCAGCAGCAAAGGGCCGTCTTTGATTTCGCGGAGGATATGCGGCTTCGCGGCTATAAGCCCACCGTCAGGGGACACGCGGGCCAGATACAGAGGCTCGCCAAGGCGATCGCGAGCGCGGATCGCCCCTTGATCTGCGCGGGCGGGGGCGTGTTTGCGAGCGGGGCGCAGGATGTCCTGCGCGCCTTTGCGGAGAGGCTGAACATCCCCGTCGTATCGACGATGATGGGCATAGGCGTCATTCCGACGGCGCACCCCCTGTATGTGGGGATGCTCGGTATTCACGGGAAATCCGCGGCGAACGCGGCGGTGCTGCAATCGGACCTGCTCATCCTCATCGGGGCGCGCGTTTCCGACCGAGCCGTGCTGCTGCCGGCCAAGGTTGCGAAGAACACGAAGATCGCGCATATCGATATAGACCCGGCGGAGATCGGGAAGAACCTCGATACGTTCATTCCCGTCGTCGGCGATGCGAAAACGATACTCGAACAATTGCAGGCTTGCGAACCCGCGAAAAAAGAGGAGGCCTGGCCGGACGAACTGAGACGGCGGCGCGAAAAGGGCCGGCCCGATTTTGCGCCGCGCGCGCGCGGTCTCAACCCCAAGGCTTTCGTGCGTATGCTGACGGCGGCGATGCCCGACGATTACATATACGCGGCGGATGTGGGGCAGAACCAGCTTTGGTCCGCCGGCTGCTGCGATATCCGCGCGGGCGGCAGATTCCTCACAACGGGCGGCATGGGCACGATGGGTTACGCCCTGGGCGCCGCCGTGGGGGCGAAACTGGCCGCGCCGGAGCGTTTCACGGTGGCCGTCTGCGGCGACGGTTCCTTTCAGATGTCCATGATGGAACTCGGTACGATATGCCAGCACGGGCTGGATGTCAAGGTTGTCGTGATGGTCAACGGACGGCTCGGTCTGGTCGGCGAGATACAGATGCACCGGTACGGCGGCAATCTGACGGCGGTGGACCTGACCGGCAGTCCGGACCCCGTGAAGCTTGCCGCCGCTTACGGCATACCCGGCGAGACCGTCACGCGCGCGGAGGAAGCGGAAGCCGCCATAGGGCGTCTGCTTTCCGCGAAAGGCCCTTACCTCTTGGCCTGCGCGGTTGACGCCGCGGAATCGTCGGTATAGCGCGGCGGCGGACGCGAATTTTCTCAAAACGGAGGGATGGGATGAAGCATACGATAGCGGTCTTGGTGGAAAACAAAGCGGGCGTGCTTTCCCGCATTACGGGGCTTTTCGCCCGCAGGGGCTTCAACATCGACAGCCTTGCCGTCGGCCCGACCGACGATCCCAAGATATCGAGGGTCACGATCGTGGTGGACGGCGATGATTATACGGCGGAACAGGTTACGAAGCAGCTCAACAAGCTTATAGATGTTCTGAAGGTGCGGAATCTGCAAAACGCGGACATCATCAGGCGGGAACTGCTGCTGATCAAGGTGAAACTCTCCGAAAGCCAGCGCAGTGAGATCATCGACATCGCGAAGATCATGGACTGTGAGATCGTCGATATCTCGCATACCACGCTGACGCTGGAACACAGCGATTGGCCCGAAAAGATAGACCTGCTCATTGATCTGCTCTCCAAATACCGCATCCTCGAGATCACACGCACGGGCACCATCGCCCTGCAGCGCGGCGCCGACAGCGTGTGAGTCCCGCGCCCCGCGCGGGAACGCGCTCTGTTGCCCGATTTTAAGTTTTACCGGCTGAAAAAAGAATGGTGAGGGAATTTTGGCCGGATGGTTTTGGAAGTTAAACGGACAACCTTTTCAGATTGTCCGT
>JAITKU010000019.1 GCA_031278255.1 Eubacteriales Family XIII. Incertae Sedis bacterium
CCCCACTGACGCCTATGTTTTGAGGGGCGGCGGGCAAAGCCCTTGTCCCCTCAAAACATCCGTTCAACAATTGAAGTGCGCCTTTGGCGCTTCAATTTTGGACGGAGCCAAAATTGAAATACGACGCCTTTACCGTCTGCCGCCACGATTAAAACCCCCGCGTATTTTTTTGTTGACAAAGCCCCGTGCGGGAATATATACTGTAATAGCTGTGCGCGCGAATGCGCGTGAGGAAATGTTTTTCATGTTTTTCGGATTTTCATTCTTCGGAAAACGTTCACGGACAGAAAGAGGTGAGTGGTATGGCCGTTCCAAAGAGAAGGACTTCTAAAGCGAAGCGGGATTCGCGCAGGGCGCAGAATATGAAGCTGCACCCGCCGGGGCTTTCCGTATGCCCGCATTGTCATGAGCCCAAGCTTCCGCACAGGGTATGCCCCAATTGCAATTATTACGACGGAAAGGAAATCGTCGCGTCCGAATCATAGATTCCGGCCCGATCGACGGGCATCGCGGAAAATGTTCGCGCGACAGCCCGAGAAAACAGGTTGCTGTTCAGCCGCCCCGCACCGGACTTTGGGTGCGTGAAAGGCGTTTGCGCGGCAATTTTTTTTTGCGTCCGGCGCGCCTTAAACGCTTCCCGCGGACAGTAAATCGTCCATGCTGTAGAGTCCCGGCGGCTTCCCGGCCAGAAAGCGGGCGGCCTTTACGGCGCCGAGGGCAAAGACCTTTCGCGAGAACACCGTATGCTTGATCTCCACCGTCTCATCGGGACCGAGAAACAGTACGCTGTGTTCCCCGGGCAGGCTGCCGCCGCGGATCGCGTGTATGCCGAGGTCCGTGATTTTGCATTCGTCGTTCTTGCCGTGCCTGCCGAACACGAAGTCCTTTCGCACCGCGAGGACATCGTTGATCGCCTCGGCGATCATCAGGGCCGTGCCGCTCGGCGAATCCGTTTTTTTGCCGTGATGTTTCTCGATGATCTCGATGTTGAAATCCGATTCGAGCGCGGGCGCCGCGCGCCGCGCCGCGTGCAAGAGCGCGTTCACGCCGAGCGACATGTTTGCGCTCCGAAATACGGGGATTTGCGCGGAAGCGTCCTCGATACGCGCGCGTTCAAGGTCGCCGAGGGCGGTCGTGGCGACGACGGTCGGCGTCTTTGTGCGCAGACAGTATTCCAGCAGGGCGGGAACGGCGGTGAAATGCGAAAAATCGATGAGGACATCCGCGCCGTGCGCGCAGTCCGCGGGATTCGTATAAAATTTAAAGGGCAACGGGGCGTCGCCGAATTTCGCGTCGAAACCCGCGATGATCTGCAGGTCCGTCTCCGCCTCGATCACGGCGCGAAGCACGCTTCCCATCTTGCCGTTGACGCCGTTTATGATGATCTTTAACACAGAAACCTCCCCTCGGCGAAGCCGCGTTCGCCTGCGCCGCTCGCGTCGTATGCCTACAGGATTTCGAGCAGTTTTTCCGCGATCTGCACGGCGTTGGTCGCCGCCCCCTTGCGGGTGTTGTCGGCCACCACCCATAGGTTCAGGCCGTTTTCGATGCTGAAATCGCGGCGTATCCTGCCGACGAATATCTCGTCGCGTCCGGCGGCGTCGCGCGCCAGCGGGTATTCGTTCTTCGACGGATCATCGACCACGACGATACCGGGGGCGGCGGCGAGCAGTTCTCTGATTTCCGAAAGCTCGAAAGGCTTTTCGAGTTCCGCGTTGACGGACTCGCTGTGAGAATTGAATACCGGCACGCGAACGGTTGTCGCCGTGACCGCGATACGGTCGTCGCCGAGTATCTTGCGGGTTTCGTTGATCATCTTCATCTCTTCTTTTGTATAGCCGTTGTCGAGAAAGGCGTCGATGTGGGGTAGGCAGTTGCCCGCGATCGCGTGGGGATAGGCGACCTTGCGGTCATTGCCTTTCAGCCCCTCTTCGAGATCGCGTATGCCCTTGAGTCCCGATCCGGAAACGGACTGATAGGTGGAAAACACGACGCGCTTGAGTCCGTATCTGTCGTAGAGCGGCTTCAGAACGGCCACGGCCTGTATCGTGGAACAGTTCGGATTCGCGATGATCCCCTTGTGCTTCGCGATTTCCTGCGGATTCACCTCGGGAACGATGAGGGGAACCTGCGGGTCCGCGCGCCAAGCGCTGCTGTTGTCCACGACCACGGTTCCTTTCGCGGCCGCGATCGGCGAGAATCTTCCGCTCGTGCCGTCGCCCGCCGAGAAGAGCGCAATATCTATGGGTTTGTCGAATGCGTGTTCCGTGAGTTCCTCCACGACATATTCACGGCCTTGAAAGTCGATCTTTGAACCGGCGGATTTGGCCGAAGCCATCAGATACAGATGTTCATATGGGAAATTCCGTTTCGCGAGAACCTCCAGAAAGGTTCTGCCTACAAGCCCCGTCGCCCCCACGACCGCCAAATTGGGTTTTCTCTGCATTTTTTCGCAATGCTCCTTTCATGTTGTTTGATATTTAAGATATTATACACGTATGTGCCGCGATGCGCAAGTGTTTTGCGGATTCTGCGCCATAAAATGACTATTGACACCGCATATAAATTTATATATAATGTCAATAAGGAGGGATTGCTATGGCCCAGATAAATGTAAATATACGCATGGACGAGGCGCTGAAACGCGATTTCGAGAATGTTTGCAATGAGATGGGACTGACTATGACAACGGCCTTTACCGTGTTCGCAAAGGCGGTGAGCAACAAGAAAGCGATACCGTTTCGGATTGCGGCGCAGCCGGCCCTCGCAAGGGAACGGCCGGCCCCGGAGGAAGCGGAGATCCGGGCGGACTGAGGCGCGAAAACGCGTCGGCAAGGCCGCGTGAAAGGCGGAATTACAACGTCCGGCCGCCGTGAGCGCCGCCAAAAGACGGTAGGGCGCACATGGCATGAGGGGCTTTTGGGTATACCCGCGCCGTCCCATGAATTATTTTCGATTTTCGGCAGGTCCGATACAAGCGCAGGAAAGGAAGATCGCATATATGACATTTTGGGAATCCGTTATACTGGGTCTCGCACAGGGTCTTTCGGAATTTTTGCCGATCAGCAGTTCCGGCCATCTGGCCTTGCTGGAACATTTTTTCGGAATTGACGAGGACAGGGTCTTGTTCTTCGCGGCGCTTTTGCATCTGGGCACGCTGTTTTCGATATTCTTTGTGTACTATAAAGAAATAGGGGCGCTTCTGCGCGAACTCGGCGCCGTGTTTGCGGATATCTTCACGGGACGGGGTCCGCGCGTGAACGCGAACGAAACCCGGCGTCTGGGCTTTATGATCCTCGTCGCGACCGTGCCGACCGCACTCGTCGGCCTGCTGCTGCGGGATGTTTTTTCAAGGCTGTACGGCTCGCTCATCGCCGTCGGCGCGGGCCTTTTGATCACGGGGGGCATGATGTTCGTATCGGAGCGCGCGGGCCGCGGCGAGCGGGACCTGTCCGACGCGCGATTTTGCCACGCCTTTCTCATCGGCGCAATGCAGTCGATCGCCCTGTGCCCCGGCATTTCACGGTCGGGCGCCACGATCACGGGCGGGCTGGCCGTGGGCATGAAGCGGGAACTCGCGGTGCGCTTCGCGTTCCTGATTTCGATACCCTCCGTACTCGGCGCGATTCTCCTCGAAGCGCCGGACGCTTTTGCCGCCGGCGTGGAAAGCGCCGTGCTGCCGACGCTCGCCGCGGGCGTCGTCGTTTCGATGCTTTCGGGGTTTTTCGCGATCAAAACCATGATTCGCGTCGTTTCGATCGGAAAACTCCGCTATTTTTCATTTTACACTTGGGCGCTCGGCGCGGCCGTGATCGCGTACGCGCTGTTTCTGTAGCGCAGGGGCTTGCCCGGGACGCCGCGGGGCTTCCCTAAGGCAATGCCGTATCGGAGACGGGGATGACTGAAAAAAAGCAAACGAAAACAAAGCCCGCCGCGCGTCGCGCCGCGGGGCGAAAGAACGGGACGGAGGAACGGAAAGGGCGGCGGGGTCCCTCGACCGAAAGACCGGTGCGGCTTCGCGATGAGATATGGGCCATCGCGCTGACGGCCGTAGGGGTCTTTTTGATCGCGGCCCTGCAGACGAACGCGGCCGGACAGTTCGGCGAGGCGATGAAAACCCTGCTCAAGGGCTGTTTCGGCTTTATGGGCTACGTGCTGCCCTACTATATGATCGTGTACGGCGCGCTGCTCTTCGCGAAGAAAGCGGCGCGGCCGGGCGGCCGGTCGCTGTTCTTCTGCGCCCTGATCTTCCTGCTCCTGACGGTTATCAACGCGAGCAGGTATATAGGCGAGGACGCCGGCTTCGGCGTTTCGGCTCTGCGTCAGATCTTCGACAGGGGCGCGGCCGGCGCGGGCGGCGGCTTCTTCGGGGAATTGATCGGCCTGGGCCTGATCAAACTGATCGGCAAGCCGGGACTTTACATCCTCTGCGGCACGGGGCTGTTGATCTCCCTCCTGCTCGTCATAAACACGCCGATTTCGCAGATGTTCGACAGGCTCAAAGCAAAACGCGCGGAACGCAAGGCCCTCGCCTCGGCAAGGGCCGCGGACGCCGCGTCTGCCGCGGATACGGCCGAAAAAACGGCGCCGGCGGAGGAACTGCGGCCGGAGGAAAGCGCCGCCGCCGCGCCGCCCGTGAGTATCCTGTCCGGCAAGGCGGGCACGGCCCTCAAACAGACGCGCATCGTGGACTATATCAACACGGAATACAGCGACGACAAGGCCGTAGGGACGGGCATAGAACCGCTCTCGAAGCCGGCGCCCGGCATGGGTCTGGAACCGGACGAGGCCGCGCCGAGCGTTTCCGCGGCGCCCGAGGCCGTTTGCGCCTCGGATCTTGCGGCGGCCGGCGAAGAAGCCGCGCCCGCCCCCCCGCGCGCCGAGGCGGATTGCTTCTCCGCGCTTTCGACGCTCTTTGACGGCGATTCCGACCGGGGGAATGCCGGGCAGACGCCCGAACAGCCGGCGGAGGAGCTTTCGCATAGGGCCGGCGGGCCGTTCGTGCCGCCGGCTTACGAGCTGCCGCACACGGGGCTTCTCAAAAGCGGTCCCGCGCGCCGAGGGAAAGAGGGCGGGAGCGATCCGCGCCTCATGGCGCAGAAACTCGAACAGACCCTGCGGAATTTCGACGTGGACGCCAAGGTGATACAGGTTACGGTGGGTCCGGCGGTCACGCGCTACGAGATACAGCCCGGCGTCGGGGTGAAGGTGGCGAGTATCAAGCGCATAGAAAACGATATCGCCCTGAACCTCGAGGCGAGGAGTCTGCGCATCGAGGCGCCCATACCGGGCAAGGCGGCGGTCGGCATAGAGGTGGCGAACGACAGGATAGACGTGGTCGTGTTGCGCGATATACTGGAATCCCGCGAGTTTAGAAACGCCGAATCGAAGATCGGCTTCGCCGTGGGCATGGATATCTCGGGGAACAGTATCGTCGCGGATTTGAAGTCCATGCCGCACATGCTCATCGCCGGTTCGACGGGTTCCGGCAAGAGCGTCTGTATCAACAGCATCATCATGAGCCTGCTGTTCAAGGCGCGGCCCGATGAGGTGCGGCTGATACTGATCGATCCAAAGGTAGTGGAACTCGGCAATTACAACGGCATTCCGCATCTGCTGGTTCCGGTCGTAACGGAGTCCGGCAAGGCGGCCGCCGCGTTGAACTGGGCCGTCACGGAGATGAACGACCGCTATGAAAAACTCGGCGAAGAGCGCGTGCGGGACCTCGAATCCTACAACAAACGTGTGCGGGAACGAGGGGAGGACGAGGCCGCGCTTCCGCAGATCGTGATCATCATCGACGAACTCGCCGATCTGATGATGGAGGCGCGGGCCAAGGTGGAGGAGGCCATCTGCCGCATTGCGCAGAAAGCCCGCGCGGCCGGTATGCATCTCATCGTGGCCACGCAGCGCCCCTCCGTGGACGTGATCACGGGCCTGATCAAGTCCAATATTCCGTCGCGGATCGCGTTTGCCGTGTCGCAGCAGGTGGATTCCAGAACCATACTCGATATGTCGGGCGCCGAACATCTGATGGGCAGGGGCGATATGCTGTTCAAGGATCAGGGGCGCGACAAGCCCATACGCGTACAGGGCGCTTTCGTCTCCGACAGCGAGGTACACGCGGTCATAGAGTTCGTGAAGAAGCAGATGGGTCCCGAATACGCGGACGATGTGATACAGACCATCGAAACGGGCGGCGTGAACGCCCTGCCGGACGAGGAGAACGACGACGATCTGCTGCCCGAGGCCGTGGAAACCGTCGTACTCGCGAAGCAGGCCTCCGCTTCCATGCTGCAGCGGCGCTTTCGCGTGGGCTACAACAGGGCCGCACGCCTGATCGAGATGATGGAGGCGCGCGGCATTGTCGGGCCGGCCGACGGCAGCAGGCCCAGAACCGTGCTGCTCGGCGAGGAGGAGCTGTACGCCGCGCGGGACGGTCTTACGGAAGCGGACGAGTCTCTATGAGGACGATATACATCGAAACCTTGGGTTGTTCCAAGAACCTCTGCGATTCCGAATTCGCGGCGGGCGTTTTGGAGAAGGCGGGCTACCGCACGGTGAACGATCCCGCCGAGGCTTCCGTGATCCTCGTCAACACCTGCGGCTTCATAGACGAGGCGAAGCGGGAGTCCATCGACGCCATCCTCGAGTTGTCCGCGTACAAGGAGGCGGGGCGTCTGCTCGTCGTGTCGGGCTGTCTCTCGCAGCGCTACGGCGCAAAGCTCGCGCGGGAACTGCCGGAGGTCGATCTCTTTCTCGGCGTGGGGGATTACGCGCGGTTGGCCGAACTCTTGGAGACGCGCGCGGAGGCGTCCGGGCCGTGCGGCGAGGATCGCGCGGGCAAAGGCGCGGACTCGGAGTCGGAAAGCGAGGGGGGCTTTTTCCCGCGCAGGCGGCATTTTTCTCCCGTCCATACGGCCTTTGTGAAGATCGCCGAGGGCTGTGACAACCGTTGCGCTTATTGCGTGATTCCCGATATTCGCGGGCCGTACAGGAGCCGCGTACCCGACGATATCCTGCGCGAATGCGAGACCTTGGTCGCGGGCGGCGCCGCGGAACTCGTCCTGGTCGCGCAGGATGTCACGAACTACGGCGCGGACCTGTACGGCAGACCCGCGCCGGCGCGCCTGATCCGCGAACTCTGCGGCATAGCGGGGTTGCGCTGGCTCCGCCTGATGTACTGTTACGAGGACAGAATCACGGAGGAACTCATAGAGGCGATCGCCGCGGATGAGCGGGTTTGTCATTATATCGATCTGCCGCTGCAACACGCGAGCGACCGCGTGCTTTCGGCGATGCGCAGGCGTTCGAGCAAGGCGGGTATGCTGCGGACCATAGCGCGACTGCGCGCCGCCGTTCCCGATATCCACATCCGCACGACCTTGATCACGGGCTTCCCCGGAGAGAGCCGCGCCGACTTTGCGGAATTGACGGAATTCGTGGAAACGGTGCGTTTTGAAAGGCTCGGCGTCTTTGCCTACTCGCGCGAGGAGGGTACGCCGGCGGCCTCCATGAAAGGACAGTTGCGTGAGGCCGTGAAGCTGTCGAGGCGGGACAGGCTCCTGCGCTTGCAGCAGGGGATTTCCCTCGAACAAAACCGCGCGAAGATCGGGCGGACGCTGGAGGCGCTGGTCGAGGAACGCGAACCGGACGGCAGTTTTTCGGGACGAACGCGCTACGACGCGCCCGAGATCGACAACGGCATTCTCTTCACCGCGGCCGCGGGCGCGAAGCCCGCGCCGGGCGACATCGTCCGCGTCCGCGTGGATGACGCTTTCGACTATGACTTGGTAGGGCATATGGTCTGAATCCGGCCGAATAAGCCATACGGGGCCGAAATTGAAAGGCGATCCGCATGAACAAAAACCTCCCCAACCGGCTCACCGTGCTGCGCATCCTGCTGATTCCCGTTTTCATCGTCGTCCTGATGCGCGGACACGCCGTCGCCGCCGCCGTCCTGTTCGCCGCAGCTTCCTTAACGGACGCCTTGGACGGCTATCTGGCGCGCAAATACGATCTGGTTTCCAATTTCGGCAAGCTGATGGACCCGCTGGCCGATAAACTGCTCGTCGTTTCCGCGTTCGCCTGTTTCACGGAACTCGGACGCGTGCCCGCTTGGGTGCTGATCGTGATACTCGCGCGCGAGTTTACCATAACAGGATTACGGTCCGTCGCGGCAAGCGAGGGCGTGGTTATCGCGGCGGGCGCTTCCGGCAAGCTAAAGACCGTGTTTCAAATGCTCGCGGTTTTGGCAATCTTGCTTTCGGATCTTCCGATCCGCGTTTTCGGTGCGCCCTTTGTGCGTTTCGGCGCGCCTTTTGCCAATGTCGTGCTTGCCGTCGCCGTCATTTTGACGGTGTATTCCGGCGTGGAATACATGATCAAGAGCAGACGTTTGTTTCTTTAGGGTTCGTTACGGTATAAAGTTGACAAATTTGGCGCAGAATTTTTTTCGTCGAGCAAGGCGCAAAACGCAGACGAACCCTAAGGTTCGGCGAGGCTTTGCAACACAGTTCGGCGGAAAAAAGGCAAGCCAAAT
>JAITKU010000054.1 GCA_031278255.1 Eubacteriales Family XIII. Incertae Sedis bacterium
GCGGCGGCGTTCAAAACGTCACCGCGCAAGACGCAACCAAAACCGCGCAAACGTCGCAATGCTTTCCACTAAACAGTATATACACAATCGCCATACTTGGCAAGCGGAATTTAAGCGAACCGCCCGCTTGTCAACCGCAAAACGCTCCGGTATACTTAGAGCGTTCAATCCGCGAAAAACACCCCTCGGAGGTGCCCCTGAATGGACAGCAAAACAACGCGCAACGCGCCGAAAGAGCGGCGCTGCGTCATTATCACCGCCCGCGTCGAGGGCGCGATCTCCGCGGCGCTGCGTCCCCGCGAGGACGACTTCGTGATATGCGCCGACGGCGGCTATACCCGAGCGGCGGCGGAACGCGTAAAGCCCGCCGTAATCCTCGGCGACTTCGACTCGATCGGCGCGGTCCCGCGCGCCGCGCCGGGACTGCGGGTGATCGGCGCGCCCGCCGAAAAAGACGATACGGACACGCTGCTCGCGCTGAAATACGGACTGGACGCCGGCTTCCTCGATTTCGTCGTCGTCGGCGGCCTGAGCGGGCGCTTCGATCACAGCTTCGCGAACCTCCAAGCCGCGTCCTACTGCCTGGACCGCGGCGGCCGCGTATGGCTGGCCGACGCGATGAACAAGGCGACACTGACGGACGCCGGCGTCTTTGTGCTGCGGCCGGAAGAGGGCTTCTACTTCTCCCTCTTCGCGTGGACGGAAAGCTGCGGCGGCGTCTGCGTCGAAAACGCCAAATACCCCGCGCGGGATATCCGCCTTACGCAGAGCTTCCCCCTCGGCGTCAGCAACGAATTCGGGGAAGGCCCCGTCACGATCCGCAAGGAGAGCGGACGCCTCTTGATCGTGCTGTCGCGAAAGGACTGAGGCGGCCCAAACGCGAAAGAACACCCGCCTGAGGTCGCATTCCGGCGGACTTTTGCATCCGGGCCGGTCAATATTTGTCAAAGCCGCCCGTAAGTTCGATCGTGGGCGTCTTGTCGCGCGGCGACGCGTGCGGGGGCCGCTCTGCGCCGTGCGGCGCGGGATCCTCATGCGGGGCGCGCTGCGCGCCGTTCGCGTGCGAGACCTCTTTCAGCTTGAACTGCGAAAGGATGTTTTCGAGCATGTTGGCCTGCGCGGACAGTTCCTGCGCCGCGGCCGCCGATTCCTCCGCCGTCGCGGAATTGGCCTGCACCACGTCCGAAATCCGGTTCATGCTCTTCGTGATCTCGGATATGGATTCACTCTGCTTGCGCGAAGCGTCGCTGATCATCTGCATGGACAGGGCGTTCTTCTCCGATATCTCGTTGACGGAATTCAAACTCTCGCTCGTCCTCTCGGCGATGGAACTGCCCTCCGTGACCTTTTGCGTACTGCTTTCTATCAGCACGGCCGTCTCCTTGGCGGCCTCGGCCGACTTGGAGGCGAGGTTTCTAACCTCGTCCGCGACAACCGCGAAACCCTTGCCGTGCTGCCCCGCCCGCGCCGCCTCGACGGCGGCGTTCAGCGCGAGTATATTGGTCTGAAACGCGATATCGTCTATTACCTTGATCACCTTTGCGATGTTGTCCGAACTCTCGTTGATGTCGTGCATGGCCGCCGTCATATCGCACATGGAATCCATGCTCTCGCGCATGTGTTTGGACGAAAGCTTCACATCGTCGTAAGCCTCCAGCGACTTTTTGGTATTGTCCTCGGACTGCGAAAGCACCTCCGAAACGGAAGCGGAAAATTCTTCCAGTGTCGCGGCCTGATCGCTCGAACCCGCGGCCAGCGACTGCGCGCCCGTCGCGATCTGCCCCGCGCCCGCGGAAACCTGCGCCGAAGCCTCCCGTATCTCCATCAACATCCGGTTGTTTTTTTCTATGACCGTGTTGATGGAACGGTTCATGATATCCTTATCGGATCGCATGGAAACGGAAGCGCGATAATCGCCGTCGGCGATCTTGGACAGAATGCCCGCCTGCTCCCTGATGGCCTCGATCATCTCCTTGAAAGCCAGCGCGAGCGCGCCTATCTCATCCTTGCCGGCCGCGTTCACGCTGACGTCGATATCGCCCTTTGCGATGGAATCGGCCGCTTGGAGCAAGTGCATGGCGGGCGTCGCGATCAGCCGCGCAATCAGCAGTCCGAAGCCGACGGCGCAGAGTACGGAGAAGATCGAGATCGCGATCAGCGCATCGGTCAGCCAACGTGATTTCTTTGCGTCGGTAATGCTTCCCTCGCCGGCGGCCTCCTTGATCAAATCCGTCAGGTGACTGATGTTCGTCAGCATCTCGGATGTCAGCGAAGTCGCTATCAAGGCGCGCGCGCCGGCCTCATCGTGCGCCCGAATGTATCCAACCAACTCGTCGAGCTTCTTCTCGTAGACGCCGTTTTCCTTGTTGATATCGGCGATCGTGGCCTTGCCGGCATCCGTGATCAGATGCCCCTGCAAATACTGCGCCTTTTCGGCAAACAGCTTGCGGGAATCCTCCAGACTTTTAAGGGCTTCGTTTACCTTTTCGGAATCATTGAAATACAAAACGGCCTCGCGATACGCAATGCGCTGCTGGTTCAGGCTGATCTCCAAATCACTCGCGTACTCCATATTTTTGACATGGTTGAACATCTTCCCCTCTGTGACGCTCAAGGCCGCCATGCCGAAGATTCCGATTGCGCCGACCGCCGCGGTCATAAACGCAACACACAAAAACCCAAACAACAGTTTGGTTCTGATTTTCCAATTTTTCATTGTAACCTCCCATACTACCCTTTCTTTTCAGCGCCGCTTCCGTTAAACCCTCCCCCCGGGGGTGAAACCGGCGCCGTATGACGCGTACAATACGATAACCGCGGCAAAACGCATCGGCATACCGCCATCATTCTGAATGTTTGCGGACCGCGGTCACGCAGAGCCTTTTCATTTGCCCAAAAGGGCCAAGAAAGGGTCCGCTCGACATGAGCGGACCCTCTTTGCCTCTCTTTGGAGTCCGTGAACGACGCCGCCCAATCCCCTGCCGAAAGGTTGAGACCGGCGCTTCATACTGCCCGCGTGGGCTTGCAATCCCCCGCCGGCTGTGTTCTGCGGGGCGGCGGGCGAAGCCGAATGTTGGACGGAGCCGAATTGAAAACGCATTTTGCTACAGGACCGCCGCTTTCGGCAGTCTCTCGTCTATCATGTTCATCAGGTTGTCGGCGCGCGGGAGCCTGTCCGCGAGTACGCCGTCCGGCGCAACGGCGAGTACGGCCTTTTCCGGCGCGAACACGCCGCCCGCGATCTCGCCGAGCCTCGCGCAGCGGTAGACGGGCAACAGATCGTCCATCTCGCGCGAGATATCCTCCGTGTCCTCCCACGGGAAATCAACCTCGTAGACGCGCGCGATCTCGCTCGCCACCTCCCAGTTCGAGAGTTCCACATCCTCCGGCGCCGCCTGTCTGACCAAGCCGAGCCGCCGTTCCGTATTCGTGAAAGTGCCGTCCGCGGACGCGAAGCCCGTGCCGGGAAGCACCACGTCCGCGGCCTCGGCGGCCTTGGTCAGGTGCGTATCGCACACCATGAGGAACTCGAGGTCCGAAAGCGCCGCGGCGCCCGGGTCCTCGCCGAAAGACAGCAGCGCCTTGACGCCGTTCATCGCCTCCGCCCCGTCCCGTATGCCGAGATCCGCGATCCCCTGGCTGTTGTTCTTGGACTTCACCTGCAATATCCCGTTTCGAGGCGCGCCTATGTGACCGGACACGACGGCGATATCGGCGAGCAGTGTCGCCGCCTGTGTGGAAAGCAGGTTCTGTTGGAACACGATCATGGCTTTCTTCGCCCCGAGGTAGAGCGCCGCGATCTCCGCCGCGTCCGCGCGCGGTTTTACGCGCGCCAAATCCGCCGCGAAAGCGTCAAAACCCTCGGCCTTTACGGCCTTTTCGTCATCCGCGATCGCCTTTGCGATCTCTTTCAGGAAGCTGAGATCGTTCTCCGCGCGAACGATCTTATGGGCGAAGCCCATCGGCTGTTCGTCGTCCGCGGGGTTGAGCAGGATCAGCTTCGCGCCCGCTTCGACGGCCTGCTTGAGTTTGATGCGAATCACGGGATTCTCCGCGGGGTCGAAGCCCACCGCGAAGATCAATTCCGTGGAAAGCAGTTCGTCTATCGTGTTCGGCGAGGCGTCGAAGCCGAACACGGGCGCGAGACCGCTCTTCCTGTTGTTGAAAGACAGGACGCGCGCGCCCATCGCCTCGGCCATCATCTTCACGGCGTAGGCTTCCTCGTTCGTGTACCGGTCCGACACGGCGACCGCCACGGCCTTGCGGCCGTAGCGCGCGGCTATAGCCTGCGCTTTCTTCGCCGTTATGATGAAAGCGTCCTTGTACGCCGCCTCCTCGAGTTTGCCGTTCCGCCGCACCATCGGACGCAGAAGCTTGCCCTCCAGTTCGGCGCAGTCGAAGCCGAAGCGCCCGCGGCCGCAGAGCAGGCCCTTGTTCACCGCGCCCTCCTTGTCGGGAACCGCCTTGACGAGCATATCGCCGTAGGTCTCAAGACGCAGACTGCAACCCACCGAGCAATAGGGGCAGATCGTCTCCGTCTCCGTCGTCTTGAGCGGCACCGGCTTCACGAGGGAAAGCCGCTCCTGCAGCGCGCCCGTCGGACATACGCTGATACACTGCCCGCAGGATATGCAACCCGATTCCGCCAAGGGCTTTTCGAGCGTGGGCTTCACCACCGTATCAAAGCCCCTGTTCACGAGTCCCAGCGCGCCGACGCCCATAACCTCGTCGCAGGCCCTGACGCAGAGACCGCAGAGGATACACTTGTTCGGGTCCCGCATGATGAAAGGATGTTCGTCCTCGTACTCTACGCGGTGCTTGTCGCCCGCCATGCGATCGGGTTTTACCGCGTAGCTGTTCGCGAAATCCACGAGTTTGCATTCAAAATAGTCGCCGCAGCCGCATTCGAGACAGCGCAACGCGTCGGCCGTCGCCTGCTCCGCGTCGTATCCGAAAACGACCTCCGTAAAGTTGTCCTTTCGCGCGTCCGGTGAAAGCTGCCGCATCTTGGGCCGGCATTCCCGTTCCCTGTCCTCGAAGCTCTTCTCCGTCAGATCGTCGCGTTCCACCCCGTAGGGACTCTCGCAGCGAATCGCCTCGCCGGACAGATAGGCGTCGATGACATCGCAGGATTTGTGCGCGTCGGCGATGGCTTCTATGGCGATGGAAACCTTGTCGTTTCCGCAGTCGCCGCCCACGAACACGCCGGGGAGGGCGGTCATAAAGGTATCCTTGTCATAGACCAGCCCCTGCTTTCGCGTGCGCTCTATGCCCGCAAAGCCCGCCGCGTCCACGGCCTGCCCGATGGCGAGTATAACATTGTCCACGTCCAGGGTTTCCGTCTTGCCCGCGATGGGCTTAGGCGCCCGCCGGCCGGAGGCGTCGGGTTCGCCGAGTTCCATCACCTGCAACACGATCTGCTTGACCTTCCCGCTTTCGTCCGCGAGGATCTCCAGCGGATTCGTCAGGTTCTTGAAGATCACGCCCTCCTCCTCGGCCTCTTCTATCTCAACGCGATCGGCCGGCATTTCGTCTTTCGTGCGCCGGTAGATGTTGTACACGCTCTCCGCGCCGAGACGGACGGCGGTGCGGCAGGCGTCCATGGCCGTATTCCCGCCCCCGACGATCGCCACGCGCTTGCCAAGCTCGATATCCTCGTTTCTGACGACCTTGCGGAGCAGGTCTATGCCGCCTATGACCCCGGCCGCGTCCTCGCCCCTGCAACCGACACCCGTGGATACCCACGCGCCTATACCGACGCACACGGCGTCAAAATCATTGCGCAGTGTCTCGAAATCGATGTCCTCGCCGATTCGCGTGTCCGGCACGAGTTCGACGCCCATGGCCTCGATACGCGCGATCTCCTCGTCGAGTACCGACTTGGGAAGCCTGTACTCGGGGATGCCGTAGCGCAGCATCCCGCCGAGTTTGGGCATGGCGTCGAACACCGTGATATCGTGGCCGCGCCGGCGCAGGAAATACGCGAGGGAAAGCCCGTAGGGACCGCCGCCTATAATGGCGACGGATTTGCCCGTTTCGTCCTCGATCTTGGGCATGAAAGGATCGCCCTCGCCGAACAGGTCCGTATCCGCGGCAAAGCGCTTGAGCCACGCGATGGATATGGGTTCCTCGACAAGCCTGCGGCGGCAGTTGTCCTCGCAGGGGTGCGGGCACACGCGCCCTATGGACGCGGGCAGGGGAATCTTCTCCTTGATGAGTTCGATCGCCTCCTCAAAGCGCCCGTTCGCGATCAGGCCCACATAACCCTGACAGTCGGTCTGCGCGGGGCAGGCGAGCGCGCAGGGCGGACGGCAGTCGCCCACGTGGTTGGACAGGAGCAGTTCGAGGTTTGTCTTTCTCGATTCGCGCACCCTGTCCGTATCCGTCCGAATCACCATGCCCGGCGCTATGGTCGTGGCGCAGGCCTTGACCATCTTGGGATTCCCCTCCGCCTCCACGACGCAAAGACCGCAGGCGCCGTAGATTTCGGTCCTCTCGTCGAAACAGAGGGTGGGAATGGAGATGTCATTCTCTCTCGCCACTTCGAGAATGGTTTGACCGGGAAGCCCAAGGACCTCTTTCCCATCTATATTTAATCTGAAATGTTTCATCCCGTATCACCTCACCCTTAATCGCGAAGAATGGCGCCGAACTTGCAGGACTCCTCACATTTCCCGCAGCGTATGCACCGATCCAAATCAATAACGTGTTTCTGCTTCACCTCGCCCGAAACGGCCCCTACGGGGCATTTTTTCGCGCAGAGCGTACAGCCCTTGCAGGCGTCCGTAATCTCGAACGTGAGCAAGGCCTTGCAAGAGTGAGCCGTGCATTTTTTCTTGTAGATGTGATCCTCGTACTCGTTGCGGAAATACCGGATGGTCGTCAGCACGGGATTCGGCGCGGTCTGGCCGAGGCCGCACATGGAACCGTCCTTGATCTTTTCCGCCAGTTCCACGAGGAGTTCTATGTCGCCGTCGCGCCCCTCGCCGCCCGTGATCCGTTCGAGTATCTCCAGCATACGCTTCGTACCGATGCGACAGTAATTGCATTTGCCGCAGGATTCCTTGCGCGTGAAGTCGAGGAAATAGCGCGCCATATCGACCATGCAGGTGGTCTCGTCCATGACGATCATGCCGCCGGAGCCCACGATGGCGCCCGTCTTGGTGATATTCTCATAATCCACGGGCGTATCGATCAGGGACGCGGGAATGCAACCGCCCGAGGGTCCGCCCATCTGAACGGCCTTGAAAGCCCTGTCGTTCTTGATACCGTCGCCGATCCCGTAGATCACATCCCGCAACGGCAGACCCATCGGCACCTCCACGAGGCCGCCTTTCTTGATCTTGCCGGCCAGCGCGAACACCTTGGTTCCCTTGCTCTTGTCCGTGCCCACCGCGCCGAAAGCGGCGCCGCCGTTCGCGATGATCCACGGGACGTTCGCAAAGGTCTCGACGTTGTTGATGTTTGTCGGCTGCTGCCAGAAGCCTTTCTCCGCGGGGAAAGGCGGCTTCAGCCGCGGCATACCCCGCTCGCCCTCCAGCGAGGCGATCAGGGCCGTTTCCTCGCCGCACACAAAGGCGCCCGCGCCGGCTTTGATGCGGATATCGAAAGCGAAGCCCGTTCCGAACAGGTTTTTACCCAAAAATCCCTTTTCCCGCGCCTGCTCTATCGCCAGTTCGAGCCTGAGTATGGCCAGCGGATACTCGGCGCGCACATAGATAACGCCCTCGTTCGCGCCCATCGCAAAGCCGCCGATCGTCATGCCCTCGAGCAGGGAATGCGGATCCCCCTCCAGCACCGAACGGTCCATACAGGCCCCGGGATCGCCCTCGTCGGCGTTGCAGACCATGTATTTGTTCACGCCCCTGTTCTTCCGCGCGGCGTCCCATTTGAACCAGGTCGGAAAGCCCGCCCCGCCCCGGCCCCTGAGCCCGGATATCTTGATCTCCTCGATCACGGACGCAGGCGTCATTTCTTTCAGCGCCTTTTCGATGGACCTGTAGCCGCCGACGGCCGTATACGCGTCTATGCTCTCGGGATTGATGAGGCCCGCGTTGCGCAGCACGATGCGCTTCTGGCTCGAAAGGAAGCGCTCGTCCGCCTCCGAGATGGCGAGTTCTTTCGCGATCTCGCCGCCTTTCAGATGTTTTTCCACGATCTCGCCGACTTTCTCCGGCTGCACGCGCACGTAGCGCGCCGCAAGCGCGTCGCCGGCGTCGTAGATGTCCACGATGGGTTCGAGATAACAATTGCCGACGCAACCGGTCTTTTCGACGGGCACGTCGAGTCCGGCCGCCGCGATACATTTTTCAAATTCCGCGAAAGTCTTTTTCGCGCCCGTGGCGACGCCGCAGCTGCCCTGCCCCACTACAACTTTCATCCCGCGGCCACCTCCTTCTCCCTGTCGCCGATCTCCTTGAGAATCGCTTTCACGCCGTCCTTGGTCAGGTTGCCGAAAGTCTCCTCGCCGTCCGCGCTCTTGATCATCATGACGGGCGCGAGGGAACAGCAGCCGAGACAGGCCACGTTGTTCAGCGTAAACAGGCCGTCGGGCGTCGTTTCGCCGTCGCCTATGCCGAGTTGCTCCGTAACGGCCTCCTCTATGAGGTCGGCGCCGTTTACGTGGCAGGCGGTGCCCTTGCAGAGCATGATCAGATTTTTTCCTATGGGTTTCAGTCTGAATTGCGTGTAGAACGTGGCGACGCCGTATATCTTCGCGGGCTTGATTCCCGTTTTGACCGAGATATGACGAATGGCGTCCATCGACAGATATCCGTAGATATCCTGCGTCTTTTGAAGAATGGTGATCAGGCCGCCCTTTACACCTCCGTACTTCTCCAGCACAGGCGCAAGGGCGGTAAAATCCGCTGCGGACCCCTTGCAGCTTTTCTCGCACATAGTTTACTCTCCTCCTCAAAATCTACCGAACAGCACTTGTGTTCAGTATAACAAATCGGAAGAAAAAAAGCAATGGCAAAATCGCGCAAAGATGTATTTTTCAATGTTTTCGAGTTTTCTGACTTCATTGTTTATTTGGAATTTTTAAACTTTGACACGTGAAACGGACGCACTGCCCCCGGGGCTTGCCCCGGGGCGGTTTATCGAAGGGCGGGAGGCGGGCCGGCGGCGGCGTTTACGAACAGTTCCAGGGCCAGCGTGTCGCGCAACAGGCCCGTCTTGATGTGTTTGTCGGCTTCGCAGGCGCGCAACACGATCGCGCGCAGCGTGCCCGCGTCGAAGCGCGCGGCCGTTTCCGCGGCCAGACGCAACCTGTATTCGTGGACGCCGAGTTCGCTCTGCATACGGGCCCGCGTGAAGCCCGCGTCCAGCATCTCGCGCACGGAAAGCAGCAACTCGAACTGCGAGAGCAACAGGGCCAGCAGCCGGTAGACGTTCTCGCCGGACGCGAGCATACCGGCCAGCAGGTCGAAAGCCTCGCTCCGCCGGCCGCGGCTCGCCGCGTCCGCGAGGGCAAAGGCGTTCAGATCGAGGCTCGCCTCCATGACGGCGAGGATGTCCGAAAGCAGAATCTCATCGCCGTCGCAGTAGTCCGCGATCTTCTTGATATCGTTTTCCAGCCGGTAGAGCGTATATTCCGAATCGCGCTCCGCGTAGCCCGTCATATCCGTGAATCGGCGGATCACGGAAGCGGAGGCGCGCTTTCCCGCCTCCTTGAGCCGCTTCTCGACAAAGGCGCGCAAAAGCGGCGGATCGAGGCTCGTAAATTCGTAAACCCCGCCCCGCTTCGCGATGGCCTTGTACAACCTCTTGCGCTTGTCCGCGCGATCGGCGGTCAGAACGAGCAGGCAGGTGTCGGGCAGCCCCGCGATGTAGGCGGAGAAAGCCTCCTCGTCGAAGCGCGCGGAAGCCCGCGCGTCGTCGCCGGCGAGAACGGAGAGGCCCTCCACGAGTACGAAGCGCTTCTCGCTGCCGAGCGGCAGGGTTTCGCAGTGCCGCACGACGGTGTCCGCGTCCACCCCGGCCCCGTCGAGCCGCGCGAAATCGATGGCCCTAAGCGAGGGGTCCACATACTTGTTCAAGGCGGCCTCCGCCGCCCAGCGCACGAGGAATTGCTCCCGGCCGAACAGCAGCAGGGGCGAGGCGAGCGCCCCTGAGGCGATGTCGTCCGCGATTTTCTTGTAAGCGTGTTCCGCGTGATCGTACTGCTTCAAAGCCGCGATTTCCTTTCTTTCTATAATTTGACATGGCTGTGTCGCTTGGCATATTCCATTTTATCACGTATGCCCCGCAAATAAAAGGATTCAATTTTGGCTCCGTCCAAAATTGAAGCGCCAAAGGCGCACTTCAATTGTTGAACGGATGTTTTGAGGGGACAAGGGCTTCTGCGCTCCTATCCCCGTTTGCGCCTTTTGCAAACG
>JAITKU010000072.1 GCA_031278255.1 Eubacteriales Family XIII. Incertae Sedis bacterium
TATGAAAGAAGCGACAGGGGAGGAGGACGGGCGTGCGATATGAAAGCGATTAAAAAAATCGGCGTGACGGCCGGCGCGATCGTCGGGGGCGTCATAGGCGGAAGCATTTCCTTTGCCGGCAAGCTGGCGGGCGTCAAGTTCGTGGACGAAATCGGGGAGAGCATTGTCGATTCGGCGATATACACGGGAAGCATCGCGGGCAAGCTCGCTTCCGGGGCGACCGACCTTGCGGCCGGCAAGCTCGCGGGGGACGAGGCGCAGACCCGCGCGGGCGTTCGCGATTTGAAAGACGGCGGCCGGCAGGTCGTCGGGAATGTCGTCGAAAACGTAAAGACCGTTGCGGAGAACGGCGGCGAGCTGCTGAACGGCATCAGGGAGAGGGACGGAAAACGGGTTCTGCGCGGCGCAAAAACGCTCGCAAAGGTCGTCGTCGTGGGTGCCGTTACCGTGGGCGCGATTCGCGTGAAAAAGTCGGACGACAGCGCGCCGTGAGTCCCGGACGGCGCCGGACGCCCAAGGGCGCGGCGCTTGCGGCGCTTGACAATTGCCGCGTTTTGCAATTATAATTGGGATATGTTATCGTTTGTCCGATCCGGCGCGACGCGGGGATCGGAACGCAGGAGAGAGGGCCGCGCGGGGCAAAGGCGTTTCCGCGGGTTTTCGGGCGGGCATTGTAGGATTTGTAGGAAAGGGAGCGCAAAATGCCGATCACCGCTTTTTTGGAACGCAACGCACGGGCGTATGGGGATGAGATCTGCCTGACGGAGATCAACCCGGATTTGGTGGACAGGGACGATCTGTCATGGAAAGAATATTCGCTCGTTGAGACGGCGCATGTACACGGCTATCGCAAAACCGTCACCTGGCGGACCTTTGACGAGAGGGCCAACAGGACGGCGGGACTCCTGCTGAAAGAGGGTCTGCAAAAGGGCGACAAGGTTGCGCTGCTCCTCATGAACTGCATCGAATGGCTGCCCCTTTATTTCGGGATACTGAAAGCGGGCGCCACGGTGATTCCCCTGAATTACCGATATACGGCGGATGAGATAAAATACTGTCTGGAACTTGCGGACGCGTCCTTTCTCGTATTCGGTCCGGAGTTCATCGACCGGATAGACGCCGTGAAAGACTGTCTTTTTGGCATACGCGAATTCTTTTTCATCGGCGAGAACCGGCCCCCCTACGCGCGGGATTACGAGGCGGAGATAGCCGCCTGTTCCTGCGAGGCGCCCGGCGTGCCCCTCTTTGACGAGGAGGACGCGGCCATCTACTACTCTTCGGGCACCACGGGTTTCCCCAAGGCCATCCTGCATACGCACGCGAGCCTCGTGTCCGCTTGCGTGACCGAACAGGCGCACCACGGGCAGGGGCGCGACGATATCTTTCTTTGCATACCGCCGCTGTATCACACGGGGGCGAAGATGCACTGGTTCGGCAGCCTTATATCCGGGGGCAGGGCCGTCCTCTTGCGCGGCACGCGCCCGAAATGGATATTGGATGTCGTTTCAAAGGAGCGCGTGAGCATCGTGTGGCTCTTGGCGCCTTGGGCGCAGGATATACTGGACGCCGTTGAAAACGGCGATGTGGAACTCGCGGGTTACGATCTGGGCCGCTGGCGCATGATGCACATCGGCGCACAGCCCGTGCCGCCCGCTCTGATTCGGCGGTGGAAGCGTTTCTTCCCGTCGCACGATTACGATACGAATTACGGCCTGTCCGAGTCTGCGGGTCCCGGCCCCGTGCATCTGGGCATCGAAAACATTCACAAGGTCGGCGCGATCGGCAAGGCCGGCCACGGTTGGCGCACGCGGATCGCGGATGAGACCGGCGCGGATGTCGCGCGGGGCGAGATCGGGGAACTGGCTGTCAGCGGCCCCGGCGTCATGAAGTGCTATTACAAAGATCCCGAGGCGACGGACGCCGTGCTGAAAGACGGCTGGCTGTATACGGGGGATATGGCGATGGAGGACGAGGACGGTTTCATCTTCCTCGTCGATCGGAAGAAAGACGTTATCATTACGGGCGGAGAGAATATCTACCCCGTGCAGATCGAGAATTTTTTGCGCAATTTCGAGAAGATCAAGGATGTGGCCGTCATAGGCCTCCCGGATCGCAGGTTGGGGGAGATCGCCGCGGCAATCATCGAATTGAAACCCGGCATGAGCGCCTCGCAGGATGAGATCATGCGGTTCGCGGCGGATTTGCCGCGCTACAAGCGGCCGCGCGTGATCGTGTTCGACGAGGTTCCGCGCAATCCCACGGGAAAGATCGAAAAACCGGCGCTTCGCGAGAAATACGCGGGCGGCAGCGTCGTCGCGCAGGAGACGGAAGCGCCCGTCAAAATCGCCCGGGCTCGCAGCTTAGAAAATCATTGAACATTTGCGGAAATTAAAGTATACTTAAAGCAGATGCTTTTTTACGAACGAGCGAAGGGAGTATTACGTTATGGATTTGCTGATAGTTCCTGTCCCGCTGTTTAACGAGAATATCGCGGTAGAGGCCTATTACTTCCGAAACAGAAAAGGCAACGATCTCTTGGACGGAACCGGCACGAGCATTCTGGACGGCGCGATGCTTTCGCTTCCCTTGGAGATGCTGCGCCTTGTAAGCATGGAAGCGTTGACGATGGGCAAGCCGATCTTCGTGCCCGTCACCAAATATATGTTGCTCAGCAACCTTGAAACGCAGTCGCGGCAGCCCGCGGACAAGATCATTTTCCTGATTGACGCCGGTGAAATAGAGGATGCGACGCCCTACCTGGCCAAGATCGAACATCTCAGGAGCCTGGGATATCGCTTCGGCATTCAAAAGATTTCCGATATCGACAGAACAGAGCCTCTTTTGGAAAAATGCGACTTTGTGTTCTACGATCACAGGGTATTCGATCACATGAACGAGGTGAAGATTCGCATTACGATCACCCACAAATACAAGCATATCACAAGCGTCTACACGCATATCAACAATATGGATCTCTTCAAGGAGTTGCGCGGCCGCTACAAGGGACTGTTCGAGGGGCATTTCTACAGAACGCCGCTGACCAAGGGCAAGCACGAGGTCTCGCCGCTTCAGGTGAATCTCATCAACCTGCTGAACAAGGTCAGGGACGAGAGCTTTGAATTCGACGAGATTGCCGATATCATACAGCGGGACCCCATGCTGACCGTTTCCCTGCTCCGCCTTGTCAATTCCGCGTATTTCGCGCTGAAAGAGAAGGTGAAGAGCATCAATCAGGCCGTGGTCATGCTCGGGCAGACGGAGATTCGCAAGTGGATCACGACGGCGGTCGCGCGTCTGCTCGGCGCGGAGCGGCCGGACGAGGTGACGCGGCTCGCGCTCATACGGGCGCGCTTCGCGGAGGGACTCGCGATCAAGTTCGGCATGGCGGGGGAGGCGCAGAGCCTGTTTCTCATGGGGCTTTTCTCGGTACTCGACGCGATCTTGGATATGCCCATCGATGCGGCGCTCGACATGGTGCGGGTGTCGGAGCCGATCCGAGAGGCGCTCGTGGAACACACGGGGAAGTACAGTACCGTTTTTCAGTTTATCTTGGAATACGAGGCGGCGAATTGGAATGTGGTGTCGAGGCTTCTGATCCTCAACGACTTGGAAACGGAGGACATATATCAGGCCTACGTCAACGCGATGATCTGGTACAGCGACATCATAAGCGGCGACAGTTGAGCTTTCTCGCGCCTTGCGCGAGGGGCCGCGGCGACCGCGGACTTTTCCGGCGCCTTGCCCCCGCCGTTGCTTCTGTTTCCCGTTTCGGATTTTGCGCGCCGGCGCCGTATCTGTATGCTTGACAAATTCGGAAGAAGAATAAATTATCTGCGGATATCCGTCACCGATCGCTGCAATCTCAGGTGCCGGTACTGTATGCCCGAGGAGGGCGTCGCGGATATCGGGCACGAACGCATCCTCGGTTTCGAGGAGATCGAACGCGTCGTGCGCGCCGCCGTTTCGCTCGATTTTCGGAAGTTTCGTCTCACGGGCGGCGAACCGCTCGTCAGGCGGGGCGTGGTCGAGCTTACGGCGCGGCTGGCCGCCGTTTCGGGCGTGGATGATCTGGCCGTGACGAGCAACGGCATCCTGCTTTCAGGCATGGCCGCGGAGTTGAAGCGCGCCGGTTTGCGGCGCGTCAACATCAGCTTGGACAGTCTGCGGGAGGAACGCTACCGGTATATTACGCGGGGCGGCGCGCTCGCGGACGCGCTCGCGGGGATACGCGCGGCGGAGCGCGCGGGCCTATATCCGATACGCGTGAACGTCGTGGTCATACGCGGTTTCAACGACGACGAGATCTCGGATTTCGCGCGTTTGACGCTGGAGCATCCCTGGGATGTGCGCTTCATAGAGCTGATGCCCGTGGGGGAAAACGGCGGCTTCGGTTTTGAACATTTCTCCGCGCGCGAATTTGAGGCGCGTATGCGCGGATTTGAACCCGTTTCGGACGAGACCGGCGCCGGGGAGGTCGCGCGATATTACAGATACGGGGACGCGCCGGGACGCGTGGGGCTCATAAGCCCATTGAGCCGGCATTTTTGCGGCGATTGCAACAAACTCAGGCTCACGGCGGACGGCAAACTCAAGACCTGTCTGCATTCCAACCGCGAGATAGATTTAAAACCCGCGCTGCGCGCGGAGGACGAGGCCGCGCTCCGCGCCCTGCTGCGGGAGGCCGTTTTGTCCAAGGAGGAACGGCATTTGATCAACGAGGGCGAGGCGCCGGTGCGCCGGGGCATGAGCAGGATCGGAGGGTAGGCGTTTGAATGCGGGGCGGCCCGGCGCGGGCGACGCGGAAGCTTCGCTTTCGCATATGGATGAAAACGGACGGCCGCGGATGGTCGAGGTCGGGGACAAGGATGAGACGAAGCGGACGGCCGTGGCGCGCGGCAGCGTTTATATGCGGCGCGAAACATTGGACTTGATCCGAACGGGCGGCCTGTTCAAGGGCGATGTGCTTTCCGTTGCGCAGACGGCCGGCATCATGGCGGCGAAAAACACGGCCGGGGCGATTCCCATGTGCCACAATATATTTCTCAGCGGTGTCGAGATGCGTTTTGCCGCGGATGCGGAAGCGTCCGCGATTCATATAGAGGCCGCGGTTCGCACGACCGGCAAAACGGGCGTCGAGATGGAGGCCCTGCACGCGGTTTCGGTCGCCGCGCTGACGATCTACGACATGTGCAAGGCCGTGGATCGCGGTATGCGCATAACGGATATTCGTTTGTATCGTAAGGAAGGAGGCAAATCCGGATTGTATGAAGAGGGATGAACGGGGCGGCGCGCGGGTGCTTTCCGTCAACATCAGCGACAGGACGGGCGAGGTCAAGCGTCCCGTGGATTCGGCGGAGTTTCGCACGGGCGGCGTCGTCGGGGACGCGCATTTCGGATTGAGCGATATCAAGCAGGTGAGCCTTTTGGCCGACGAAAGCGCGGACAAGATACGGAAGCTGGGCCTCTCTGTCGGGGCGGGCGCTTTTGCGGAGAACCTCACGACGGCCGGCGTCGATCTGAAAAACCTGCCCGTCGGCACGCGGCTTCGCATAGGCGAAAGCCTCTGCGAGGTGTCGCAGATCGGCAAGGAATGTCACGCGGGCTGTACCATAAAGCAGCAGGCGGGCACCTGCGTCATGCCCACGGAGGGCATATTCACGCGCGTGCTGGAGGGCGGGCGCGTACGGCCGGGCGACGCGATCGCGGTTCTTTGAGCGTCCGCCGGGCGGAATGCGGCCGGGCCGCATGTTGAGCGAGCCGCAATCGAAGCGACGGCTCGGCGGACCGAAGTTGAAATCGAAAGGGAGAAAATACTGTTATGGCCAAGATAAAAATCACAGAAACCGTACTGCGCGACGGACATCAATCCCTGATCGCGACGCGTATGACCTTGGATGAGATGCTTCCGATACTCGAAACGATGGATGCGGTGGGGTATCACGCGCTCGAGGTCTGGGGCGGCGCCACCTTTGACGCCTGCCTGCGCTTCCTGAACGAGGACCCTTGGGAGAGGCTCAGGGCCATTCGCGGCCGCGTGAAGAATACGAAGCTTCAAATGCTGCTGCGCGGCCAAAACCTGCTCGGTTACAAGCATTACGCCGATGATATGGTGGACGAGTTCGTGAAGAAATCCATCGAGAACGGCATAGACATCATCCGCATATTCGACGCTTTCAACGACACGCGGAATCTGGAAAGCGCCGTGCGCGCCTGCAAGAAATACGGCGGCCACGCGCAGGGCTGCGTTTCCTATACGCTCAGCCCCGTACACACGAACGATATGTTCATCAAGCTCGGCCGGGAGATAGAGCAGATGGGCGCCGATTCTTTCTGTATCAAGGATATGGCGGGCCTGCTCGATCCCTACAACACCTATAAGCTCGTGCAGGACCTGAAAGGCGCCCTGCATATACCGATCGAACTGCATACGCACGCGACGAGCGGACTCGGCGCCATGACCTATATGAAAGCGGCGGAGGCCGGCGTCGATATCATCGATACGGCGATTTCACCTTTCGGCGAGGGTTCGTCGCAGCCCTCGACGGAGCCGATGGTCTACGCGTTCAGGGGCACGGAATACGATACCGGCATAGATATGGACGGCCTGAACAAGATCGCCGCGCATTTCAAGCCGATCCGCGAGAAGTACATCGCGAGCGGGCTTTTGGACCCCAAGCTGATGGGCGTCGATATCAACACCCTCGTCTATCAGGTGCCGGGGGGTATGCTGTCAAACCTCGTTTCCCAATTGAAGCAGTCGAACGCGATGGACAAGTTCGAGGATGTGCTGAAAGAGGTGCCGCGGGTGCGCGAGGACCTCGGCTATCCGCCGCTCGTAACCCCGTCGAGCCAGATCGTCGGTACGCAAGCGGTGTTGAACGTGCTTGCGGGCGAGCGTTACAAGATGATTCCGCGAGAACTCCAGCAGGTGGTGAAAGGCATGTACGGCCGCACGACCGTGCCGATCAGCGAGGAGATGGTGAAGCGGATCATCAGGAAAGCGGAGCGTGTCACGGTCCGTCCGGCGGACCTTTTGGAACCGGAGCTTGAAAAGACGAAGCAACTGTTCGCCGCGTATATCGAGCAGGATGAGGATGTGCTGACGGGCGCGATGTTCCCCGAGCCGGCGAAGAAATTCTTTGAGTACAGAAACGCGCAGCGTTTACAAGACGGACGCGAGCCTGCCGAATGAGGAGGATGAGGCGGTCCGCCCGGTATGGGGCGGGGGCGGCGGGGCGCTTGCCGCGCAAGGCCCGCGCGGATTTTGCCCGTTCGCGGGGGCTTTTCGGGCACGGCGCGTGAGACCCCGCGGCGCCTACAGCGCCGCGAGGCGCGCCCGGACCGACGCGATTTGCTTCTCGACGCTCGCAAAGGACGCGGAGCCTTCGGATCGCTTTGCCCCAATGCAGGCGCGCAGGTCGATGTGCGCGTAGATATCCGCTTCAAAATGCGCGGAGAATTGTCGCAGTTCTTCGATGCGCAGGTTTTCTATCGCCTTATTCTCGCCGATACAATATAAGACGATGCGGCCTATGATCGCGTGACAGTCCCTGAACGGGACGCCTTTTCGCACGAGATAGTCCGCCGCGTCGGTCGCGTTCATGAAGCCGCCGCGCGCGGCTTCTTCCATGCGCGCGGGTTTCACGGTCAGGGTCTTTAGCATGGCCGCGAGTATGGGGAGGACGGCTTTCAGCGTATCAACGGTGTCGAACACGGGCGGCTTGTCCTCCTGCATATCCTTGTTGTAAGCCAGCGGCAGCGCTTTCATAAGGGTGAGGAGGGCGAGCAGGTCCCCGTAAACCCGGCCCGTCTTGCCGCGGATGAGTTCCGCGATGTCCGGGTTTTTCTTCTGCGGCATAATGCTGCTGCCCGTGCTGAACGCGTCGTCCGGTTCGACGAAGCCGAATTCCGCCGAACTCCAGAGGATCAGCTCTTCGCAAAGGCGCGACGCGTGCATCATGACGACGGAGGCGTCCGCGAGGAATTCCAGCGCGAAGTCGCGGTCGCTGACCGCGTCCATCGCGTTCTCACAGACGCGCGCGAAACCGAGTTCCCGCCGCAGGAATTCGCGGTCCGTGTCGTAGGTGACGCCCGCGAGCGCGCCCGCGCCGAGGGGCAGTTCGTCCATGCGGCGGAGGCAGTCGCCGAGACGATCCGCGTCGCGCAGGAACATCTGGCAGTAGGCCAGCAGGTGAAAGGCGAGCGTTACGGGCTGTGCCCGCTGGAGGTGCGTATAGCCCGGCATCACCGTCTCCCGGTGCGCCTCGACCGTTTCCGTGAGCGTTTCGATCAAGGCTTTCAGCATGGCCCGTATGTCGGCCGTTTCCTCTTTGAGATAAAGGCGCAGATCGAGCGCGATCTGGTCGTTGCGGCTGCGCGCGGTGTGCAGCTTCTTGCCGGTCTCGCCTATCCTTTCCGTGAGCGCGCGCTCGACGCACATGTGTATATCCTCCATGTCCGCGCCGAACGCGATCTTTCCCGCATCCAGATCCGCCAGCACATCGCGCAGGCCCGCTTCGAGGTCCGCGCCCTCTTTTTCGGTAATTATTCCCTGTTTTGATAACATTTTGCTGTGCGCCAAGCTGCCCCGTATGTCGTGGCGGTAAAGCCGCTTGTCAAAGAATATGGACGCGTTGAACGCATCGACGGACGCGTCTCCGGTCTTTGTGAATCGTCCCTGCCATAGTTTCATGCGGAGTCCGCCTTTCTCTCTCGCGCCCGCGGCGCGTCGCTACAGTTCTTCAATAAGCAGTACGCCCTCTTGTTTCTCGATGTTCTTCAGCAACTGCGCGCGCGAGTTTTTCTGTATCTTGAGGCTTAAATGCAGGCCGACGGAACCCGAAACAAAGGCGGATGAGTTGAAATGCGTGTCGATAACGCCCACCTCGCAGTTGTGCAGATAATCCAGCAGGGTGCGGATGCTCTTCAGGGAATCCAGTTCCACGTAGAGTTCCAGCGTGCGGGAGCGGACGAGTATCCTGTTCTCGATCGCGGGGAAAAAGGCCAGCGCCACGAATATGAGGATGGCCGCCGTGATTGCGCCGGAGTAGAAGCCTATGCCGATCGCGAGGCCGGTACACGCGGAGGCCCACAGGCCGGCGGCCGTGGTAAGGCCCCTGATCCTGTGCCTGCCCGTCACGAGGATGGTGCCGACCCCGAGGAAGCCCACGCCCGTGATCACCTGCGCGCCGAGCCGCGTGGGATCGGACATTTGGGATATGTTCTCATATACAAATTCGTTTGTGAGCATGGCAAGACAGGCCCCGACGCAGACCAGCATATGCGTTCTGAAGCCGGCCGGCCGGTTGCGCGCGCCGCGCTCCAGGCCGATTACGCCGCCGATAACGACGGCCAGCACGAGCCGTACAATGGTGGAAACGATGTTCACCGTGTCGAGGCAGCCGAGATAATTGTAAATAAGTTGCATATTATCCTGTATTTTCTAATTCTGATCGCCTTGCCCGCCCTAAGGCGCGGAGCGGAACGCGGTTTTGCGTCACGTTTCTCCCCGCGCGGCGCTCGCGCTAGGCTTTCCGCTTCGCTTTCTGTATGGCCCGTATCTTCATCGGGAGCGAAAAGAGGTTGATGAAGCCCTCGGCGTCCTTTTGGTTGTATACCTCGTCTTTACCGAAAGTCGCGAATACATCGCTGTAGAGCGCGTTGTCCGATTTGGCGGCGACGGGGACGGCCGCGCCCTTGTACAGCTTCATGCGCACCGTGCCCGTTACGGGCGCCTGTATGTGATCGACGAAAGCGGCCAGCGCCTCGCGGAGCGGCGTGTACCAAAGGCCGTCGTAGACGAGCTGCGCGTACTTCAGCGCGACCGTGTTTTTGTAGTTCAGCGTATCGCGATCGAAGATCAGCTTTTCGAGCGCGGCGAGGGCCTTATAAAGGACGGTCCCCCCCGGCGTCTCGTAGACGCCGCGCGACTTCATGCCGACGAGCCTGTTTTCCACGATGTCCGTCGTGCCCACGCCGTTCTCGCCGCCTATGCGGTTGAGTTCTGTGAGCAGGGCGACGGGGGCGGTCCTTTGGCCGCCGAGACCGACGGGAATGCCGCTTTCAAAGTCTATTTCGACGAAAACCGGGCGATCGGGCGCTTTCTCCGCAGGCACGCTCATCACGTGGATATCGTCCGAATGCTCGTTCCAAGGGTTTTCCAGGTTGCCGCCCTCGTGACTGATGTGCCACAGATTTTGGTCGCGGCTGTATATCTTTTCATGGGTCTGCGCCACGGGAATGTCGTGCTTTGCCGCGTATTCGAGGCAATCCTCCCGCGATTTCAGGTTCCAGATGCGCCAGGGGGCGATGATGCGGAGCGCCGGATTCAGGGCGTGTACCGTACTCTCGAAGCGGACTTGGTCGTTGCCCTTGCCCGTACAACCGTGGGCGACGGCGCCCGCGCCCTCCTCTTCCGCGACTTCGACCAACTTCTTCGCCATGAGCGGCCGCGCCATCGAGGTTCCGAGCAGGTAGTCGTTTTCGTAGATCGCGCCCGCTTTCAGCGTGGGCCATACGAAATCCGTCAGAAACTCCTCCCGTATATCGATAATGCGGGATTTCGACGCGCCCGTGTCGAGGGCCTTTTTGTTGACGGCGTTGAAGTCGTCGTCCTGCCCCGCGTCACAGCACACGGCGATGACCTCGGCGTCGTAGTTCTCTTTCAGCCAGGTCAGAATGACGGAGGTGTCGAGGCCTCCCGAGTACGCCAGTACGATCTTTTCCCGTGCCATGATTTTGCTCCTTTCCGCGCGGCAAAGCCACCGGGCCCGCGCCGCGCATACGATTTGCGCAAGCCTTTTTTTTGCCTTTCAGTATATCACAGTTGCACGGGGAATGCAAGGGACGGTGAATAAATATACAAAAATTCAAATACCAGGGTAACTACTCAAACCCCACGCAATTTTACCCGTTCGCGTGCGCGCCCCTCACGTTCGCTCCCTTCGCAGTGCAGAAAGTCTACACGAACTGCGCGGTGGATTTGGCGGGATAGGACGGCGCGAGTCCGAGCATCAGCATGACGAGC
>JAITKU010000110.1 GCA_031278255.1 Eubacteriales Family XIII. Incertae Sedis bacterium
GGCGGAGAGGCTTACTTCGCGAAGCTGCGTTCCGTGTTCGCGCTCTTTCGCGGGCGGGAGGACGTCGTGCTCTGGTGGCGTCCGCACCCGAACACGGAGCTCAACTTCGTGACCAAGCGCCCCGCGCTCCTCGGCGAATACAAAAAGCTCGTCGCGGACTACAAGCGCGCCGGCTTCGGCATCTACGACGATACCGCCGATTTGCACCGCGCGATTGTTTGGACGTACGCGTACTACGGGGATTGGAGTTCCCTTGTAATTATGTGCTTGGTTGCCGGGAAGCCTATAATGTGTCTAAACATTAACGAGATTCCGGATGAAATCAATCCAAGCGAAGAATCTAAAAGTATCGGTGTTTTTCTAAAAAACCCCGCGGATATGAAAACGATTCGCGATTGCTGCCACTATGAAAGCGACATGGTTCGTTTGAGTGAATTTGTGGATTTTGCAATCGGTGCGGATGTGGACGACAACGGATTGTCAATGAAAGACAGATGTATCGAAGCCGTGCAAAAAGAGAACACAAATGCCAACGGAAAGGCCGGACAAGCAATTTACGACTTTGTCAAAAAAAACACACTCGGATAGGAGATATCGCGGATGAACACGGCCCTCATCTTCGCGGGCGGCACGGGCATACGCATGAACGCCCGCGCGAAACCGAAGCAGTTTCTGGAACTGCACGGCAAGCCCGTCATCATATACACGCTTGAGCATTTCGAGCTGCACCCGGAGATAGACGACATCACCGTCGTGTGCCTCGAGAGCCGGATTCCCGAGCTGAAGCATCTGCTCAAGCGGTACGGCATAGAGAAGGTCGGCCGAATCGTTCCCGGCGGCAACGAAGGCCACGATTCCATATACAACGGGCTTTGCGCCTTGAACGACGCCTGCGGCGCGGACGACATCGTCCTGATTCACGACGGCGTGCGCCCCCTCATCAACGAGGATCTCATTTCCGCGAACATAGCCAAGGCCAAGGCCTGCGGCGCGGCGATAACAGCGGAGGCGGTGACGGAGAGCGTCGTGCGCCTTGATGGCGACGGCCGGATCGCGGAGGTTCCGCCGCGTTGGGAGATGCACACGGCAAAGGCGCCACAGTCGTTCAAATACGGCCTGATCCGGGATCTGTACGAGCGGGCGCGGCGTGACGGCGTCGGAACGGTCGATTCCGCGCATCTGTGCGGCGTCTACGGCGTGGAGATGCACACGGTGGAGAGCCCGCCAAACAACATGAAGATCACCGCGCCGACCGACTACTACATCTTCCGCGCGCTGTACGAGGCGATGGAAAACGAGCAGATATTCGGAATCCGTTGAGGATGCGAAAGGCAACGCAATGATTATCGATTTTGTCATCGTTCAAGCGGGCGGCAGAGGGGCCCGGCTCGAGCACCTGACGGCGAACAAGCCCAAGGCCCTCGTTCCCGTCGAGAACCTGCCGATGCTGTTTCATCTGTTTCGCGGGTTTCCCGACAAGCGATTCGTGATCGTCGCGGATTACAAGCGGGAGGTTTTGCGCGAATACCTGGCGTGCTTCGCGGATGTGAAACACCTGATTGTGGACGCGTGCGGAAGCGGCACCTGCGCGGGGCTGCGCCGGGCGACGGAGCTTCTGCCGGACGGAAAGCCGTTCATGCTCATATGGTCCGACCTGATTCTGCCGAAGGACTTTGCGCTTCCGACGGCGCCGGGTGACCATATCGGCGTTTCGCGGGATTTTCCCTGCCGCTGGAGCTACCGAAACGGCGCGTTCACGGAGGAAGCCTCGCGGGAACACGGTGTTGCGGGACTGTTCGTGTTTCGGGACAAAGCCGCGCTCGCCGATGTGCCGGAGAGCGGCGAATTCGTGCGCTGGCTGCGGGCACGGGACATGCGCTTCACCGAGCTCGGGCTCGAAGGCACGCGCGAATTCGGCCTGTTGTCCGAATACGAGGCGCTTGAAAAGGAAAAATGCCGTCCCTTCAACAAGATGACGTTTCGCGGCGAGGTCTTGATCAAGGAGCCCCTGGACGAGCAGGGCGGAAGGCTCGCGCGTTTGGAACGAAGCTGGTACGAAACGGCCATGGAAAAGGGTGTGACGAGCATTCCGAAAATATACGCGACCGATCCGCTGCGCATGGAGCGAATCGCCGGCAAGAACATATACGAGTACGCGGATTCTTCGCTTGACGACAAGCGCAAGATCCTGCGAAGGCTGACGGACGCGCTGAAGGAGCTGCACGGCCTCGGACGCGCCCCCGCCGACGCGTTCAGCCTGAAGGAGGCCTACTACGGCAAAACGATGGAGCGGCTGCGAAAGATACGCGACCTCATTCCGTTCGCGGGCCGCACTACGATTGTCGTGAACAACCGCGAATGCCGCAACGTGTATGTTTACAAGCGCGATCTGGAAAAGAAGCTCGACGCGCTGCGCTGCGACGCCTTTGCCTTCATCCACGGCGACTGCACCTTCTCGAACATGATGCTGCGCGAGGACGGGCGGCCGGTGTTCATCGACCCAAGAGGCTATTTCGGCTTCACGGAGTTGTACGGCGATCCGAACTACGACTGGGCAAAGCTGTATTACTCGCTCGTCGGCAACTACGACCGGTTCAACCTGAAGGATTTCCGGCTGACGATGGGCGAGGACGGAGCGGAGCTGCGGATCGCTTCGAATCGGTGGGAGGCCCTGGAGGACGACTTCTTTGCCCTGTCCGGCGCGGATCCGCGGACGATCAAGCTGCTGCACGCCGTCATCTGGCTCTCGCTCACGACCTACGCTTGGCAGGACTACGATTCGATCTGCGGGGCCTTTTGCAACGGGCTGTATCATCTGGAGGAGGCGCTGTGACGGAACACTTCGAACAAACGCTGAAGATCATAACCGACGCCGTGCGCTCCGTGCGCGCGGACGAATTCGACGCGCTGCGGCAAGCCTGCTTCGACACGCTGAACGCGGGCGGCAAGCTCATTGCCTCGGGCCTCGGAAAGAACGTGCCCATCTGCGAGAAGTTTGTCGGCACGCTGCATTCCCTGGGCGTTCCCGCGGCCTTCATGCACACGAATTCCGCCGTGCACGGCGATCTGGGCCTCGTGCGCGCGTTCGACCTCGTCATCCTCTTGACCAAGAGCGGCGAAACCGCCGAATCCGTGCATCTCGCGGAGCTTTTGAAAAAGCGCGGCTGCGGGCTGTGGCTCCTGTCCTTCAGCCGCGACAGCGCCTTGTATCGCGCGATTCCGAATCGACTGATCGTGGACCTCGCGCACGAGGGGGACCCGTGGAACGTCCTGCCCAACAACTCGACGGTGCTGAACCTGATCGTCCTGCAGGAGCTGGCGATGCGGATCGCGGAAAACCGCGACATCCCGCTCGACGCGCTCAGGCAAAACCACCCCGGCGGCGCCATCGGCGCGAAGCTCGGAGGCGCCCGATGACGCGAACGCTCACGCTCTCCCCGCTCGGGCACACGTGGATATTGGACCT
>JAITKU010000191.1 GCA_031278255.1 Eubacteriales Family XIII. Incertae Sedis bacterium
TTTCCGCCGCCAAAGCCGGCGGCACCGAACGTACGCTTGACAGGATCGCTTAGGCTCGCTTCGTAATGAAAATGTCAAGCAAACCTCCTTGATTTTTAACCTCGAATATGCCTATAATATTGTTATTGCGCGAGACCGTCCGCTTCCGTTCGACAGCCTTGCCCGCTGGCCCGCCGCAAATCCGCCGCGGCTGCAATCTCGCTTTTCCGGCGCTTTTTCGGCGGCAATGCCGCCATAAAAACAGTATAACACAGTTTTTGTATCAAATCAACATATTTTATAAAAAATGTAAACAAGGAGCCCCCTTATGATCTCTCTGAAACAAACAGCCCGCATTGCCCTGTGCTTCGTATGCGTTTTGAGCGCCTTTTTGTTCTCCGCGGCGGCGCCCGCGATCGGGACTTCGACTTTTGCCGCGAACGCGGCGCCTGCCGAAAGCGGGGAGGCGGAGGTTTTGCCGCCCGTCACCCTGCGAATCGACGAGCAATTCATCTCCACCGACGTTACGCCCGTGATCATCGAGGGCCGTACGCTCGTCCCGGCCCGCGCCGTCTTTGAATCGCTCGGAGGCACCGTGTCTTGGGACGATTCGGCCTATCCCGTCCAACTGGTCGCCGTTTCCTGCCACGACATCATTGTAAACCTTACCATAGGCGCCGCGACGGCTTTCGTGAACGGCGCGGAAACGCGGCTCGACGTTCCGGCGCAGCTCGTGAACGACAGGACGCTCATACCCGTCCGCTTTGTATCCGAATCGCTCGGCTTCGTCGTGCGCTGGGACGAAGCCGAGCGCATTGTGGATATCTACAGCCGGGACTACGACATCCCTCCCGTCCAAGCCGTGATTGAAAATGTAGATGTGACGATTTCCGACGCGGGCACGCGCGTAAGCCTGCTGTTCACAGAACCCGCGCCCGCGCAGCTCACGGACCCGAATCCGCCGACGCCGCAGCGCTTTTCCGTCGGTTTTCCGCACACGAGCCTGCTCGCGCCGCTGAGCGCTTTGGAATGGCAGCGGGAGATATCCATCCTGCGCGGCGTCCTCACCGAATCGGAACAGACGCCGACGGAAGAGATCCCGGCCGGCCGCGACGCGGCGCAGGGCGAACCGGTCCCGCCGCAGATCGAGCCGCCCGAAGCGCAGACCGAGCAGCAAGCCGTCCCGCGGGAGGCAAGCGAACTGTGGCTCACCTTTGAACTGCTGGAGGACGCGGCGCCGTCGCTGTCGAGTTCCGAGGACGGTCGCACGATCTACCTCGACTTCCCAAAGCCGCAGACGCCTTTCAACCCTTGGGCGGACGGCAAGCTGTCCGTGATCCTCGATCCCGGCCACGGCGCGGAAACCGTCGGCAAGCGCAGTCCCGACGGCAGCGTGCTTGAATACGCGTTCAACCGCGATATGGCGGCGCGCGTGAAAGCGCTGCTGGAACGCCACGGCGTAGAAACGCTGCTGACCGTAACGGACGATACCGATCTGTCGCTTGAAGATCGCTGCAAGGTCGCCAACGCCTCCGGCGCGGACCTCTTCGTGAGTCTGCACGCCAACGCCGACGGCAGCGGAAAAAACTGGACAAATCCGAGCGGCTGGGAGATTTTCGTTTACAAAAAGGGGAGTTTTTCGGAGCAACTCGCGAACGCCATCCACAGCGAGACCATGCCCGCGAGCGGGCTTATCGACCGGGGCGTCAAGACCGCAAGCTACTATGTGATCCGGAACGTCAACATGCCCGCGGCGCTGATAGAACACGGCTTCTACACAAACCAAACGGAGATCGAACTGCTGAAATCGCCGGAATTCCGCGAGCGTCTGGCCGTGATGGACGCGAAGGGTATATTGCGTTTTCTGGGCGTGGCGTGGTCGGACGCGGCGGACGGCACGGTCCCTACTATATGAGAAATTTTTTTCGCCGACAATATTGACTTTCCGCCGCGGCGATAGTAATATTAGTAGTAGGAAGTATGCAATACGAAGAGAGCGTTTTTCATATTTCGCCGACGCCGATTTTTACGCGGCGCTGTTCCCGTGCATGAGAGAGGGGGCGACCGACCATGGCACTTGAAATCAACCATAACATCCCGGCTTTGAACGCTTATAACCAACATACGATCAATCAAGGCAACACATCCGTTTCCCTGCGCAAGCAGGCCTCGGGCCTGAAGATCAACACGGCTGCGGACAACGCGGCCTTGCTTGCCATCTCGGAGAAACTGCGGAGCCAGACGGCGGGCATTTCCAAGGCCATCTCGAACGCGAGCGGCGGGCGCGATCTTGTGCAGACGGCCGAGGGCGCCATGAATCAGACGCACAGCGCCCTGCAGCGTATGCGGGAGTTGGCCGTGCAGGCCGCCAACGGCACGAACACGCCTTTTGACAGGCAGCAGTTGCAAGGAGAGGCCTCGCAGTTGATCAGCGAGATCAACCGGATTTCCCGCGACACGGAATTCAACACGATGAAGCTGCTCAACGGCAGCTACGAGAAAAATTTCACAACCGACGTTCCTTCCCTTTACGGCGCGGATGTGCAGATCAATCCGGACAGCGGATTCGAGGCCGGCGATTACAACATACGACTTTCCGGCGCGGACGCGGCGAACGCGCAGAGGAGCGTTACGGACAACAGCAACGTGATCACCGGCGGTTCTCTCGGTCAAAACGACATCGCGCTCCAAAACGGCGCGGCTTTCGGCACCTACAACCTGCGCGTCGCGGACAACGGCGACGGCACCTACACGGGAACGCTGACGAACCCCGCCGGCGAATCGCAGGACGCCGTATTCTCGATCGGAGCGGGATCGGGCGGCGCGTCGACCACGGCGAATTTCGGCGATCTGAGCCTCGATTTCGGCAATGTGACGAGCCTGAACGAGGGCAGCCTCGACATCAACGTTTCCGGCAACCTGCGCTTCGATCTCACGAACACGACCACGGGCGACACGGCCGCATACGAGATCAACGGCTACGCGGGCGGCACGGCGGACCTCGGCGGACTCCGGCTCATGGGCGGAATCCGGGCGCAGCCGGACAACGCGGCCGGCGAGAACATCAGCGTCGGTTCGACCGGCGAGGCCCTCACGCTCCACGTGGGCGCGAACCAAAGCCAAAACGTGCAGGTATCGCTCTCCGACACCTCGAGCGCCGCGCTCGGTATCGGCAAGATCGACCTGCGTACGCAAGCGGGCGCGAACACCGCCATCGGTGTCATAGACGAGGCGATAGGCAAGATATCCTCGGAGCGTTCGCGGATGGGCGCCGTGACCAATCGCATGGATCATACGATCCGCAGTCTCTCGACCGCGGAAGAGAACATGACCGCGTCCGAATCCCGCATACGCGATGCGGACATGGCCAAGGAGATATTGAACTACACGCGCAACACCATACTCGCGCAAGCCTCGCTCTCGATTATGGCGCAGTCCAAGATGATGCCGCAGAGTATCTTGCGACTCTTGCAATGAACGAAGCCTCCGCAAAACGGCGTTCGGACCGTAAGGCGCAGTGCGAACCGGCATTCCCAAACCGCGTTTATGCGTCGATTTGCTCCGACGACAAAAAACGGCCAATGCCGTTTTTTTGTTGCGCGCGCGCACAGAAACGGACCGCGCCGAACTTTCCGGGGATTGTTGCCGCGGATGCGGCGGCGCGATATACACGAGACAAGGGTTTATGATTGTTCTGTCCGCAAAAAATCTGACAAAATCGTACGGCGCGAACGTCGTGTTGCAAGACGCCTCCTTTCACCTGAACGGCGGCGATCGGGTCGGTATAATCGGCGTAAACGGCGCGGGGAAAACGACGCTTTTGGACATTCTGACAGGCAGAAGCTCTCCCGATGAAGGAGAGCTTTTCGTCGCGCCCGAACTCACGTCCGGCTATCTGCGGCAGGACGGCAATTTCAATTCCGAGCGCACCGTATATGAGGAAATGCTGGAGGTATTCGGCGATCTGATCGAAACGGAGCGGGAAACGGAAGCCCTGGCCGCCGAGATCGCGCGCCGTTCCGAGGCGGGAGAAAACGCGGAGGCCCTGCTGCGCCGTTATGACAGTCTCACGGAAACGTTCAAGCAACGGGGCGGTTACGGCTACAGGAGCGAGATCGCGGGGATCCTGTCGAGCATGGCCTTTCCCGAATCGTTCCGATCGCGAAAGGTCTCGCTGCTCTCCGGCGGAGAGCGCACGAGGCTGGCTCTGGCCGCGCTGCTTCTGAAAAAACCCAAGTTGCTTTTTCTGGACGAGCCGACGAACCATCTGGACATCGGAACGCTCATCTGGCTCGAACAGTATCTGGAGAAGTACGCGGGAAGCATCGTTCTCGTGTCCCACGACCGCTACTTCCTCGATCGAACCGTCAACCGGATATTCGAGATAGAGTCCGGGCGCCTGACCGTTTACGAGGGCAATTACTCCGCGTTCGCCGAAAAGAAGCGCGCGAATCGTCAGGCGGCGTTCGAGGCCTACGAAAAGCAGCGGCGGGAGGTCGAAAAGCAGGAGGAGATCGTACGCAGATTCCGGCAGCACGGGACCGAAAAGCTCGCGAAACGGGCGCGGTCGCGCGAGAAGCGCCTCGCGCATATGCCTTTGGCGGAACGTCCCGCGGGCGATCCCGCGCACATGCGAATGCGCTTTTACAAGCGATACAAAAGCGGAAACGACGTTCTCCTCGCGGAGGGTCTTTCCAAGGGCTTTGTCCACGCGGGCGCGCGCAGGGAATTGTTCGCGCGCGTCAACCTCGACATAAAGAGCGGCGAGCATATCTGCATGGTGGGCGCGAACGGCGTCGGAAAGACCACCCTGCTCAAGATTCTGCGCGGCGAACTCGCGCCCGACGGCGGCCGGCTGCAGATGGGCCACAATGTTCTGATCGCCTATTACGATCAGGAACAGGAACTGCTCGACGACGAGAGGACCGTGCTGGACGAGGTGCATGCGTCGTACAGGCTCTACAGCGACACCGAACTGCGCGGCATACTCGGGCGCTTCCTGTTCGCGGGCGACGCGGCTTTTCGGAAAGTGGGCGTCCTGAGCGGGGGCGAGCGGGCCAGACTGTCCCTCCTCAAGCTGATACTCTCGGGCGCCAACCTCCTCTTGCTCGACGAGCCGACAAACCACCTCGATATCGTATCCAAGGAGGTGTTCGAGGAAGCCCTGCGCGCGTATTCGGGGACGGCGCTGATCGTGTCGCACGACCGGTATTTCCTGAACCGGATCCCGTCGCGCATCGTCGAACTCACCCCGGACGGTCTCGTAAGCTATCTCGGCGGATATGATTACTATACGGAGAAGAAAGAGGCCGAAGCCGCGGGCAGACGCCGCCTCTCTTCCCTCGCGAATATCGCCGAAACGGAGAGCGCGAGGCGGGAGGACGGCGACGGGGGTCTTTCCGCCGCGGACCGGCGGCGCAGGACCAAGGAGGCGGCCGCCGCGGAAAAGCGCAAACTGCGCGCGCTCGCGCGCGCGGAGGAACGGGTCGCCTCGCTCGAAAGCGAAATCGGCGCGATCGAAGCGCGGATGTGCGACGCGGCGGTCTCCTCCGATCACAAGCTGCTGCACGAATGCGACGCGCGCCTGTCCGAGGCCAAAACCGCGCTCGCGGAGGCTTACGACCGCTGGATGGAACTGCAAGAGTCATAAAAGGGATAAAAGGGGCACTCCAAAAAAGATTTTTTTCAAAATCTTATTGCAGTTCGCGAAAAGGTCCTTTATAATAAATTAGGAAATGGCGGCGCACCGAAAGCTGTTTACGCAAAAATAGGGAGGTAAGGGCTATGACATTTGAAAAGATCAAGGAAATAATCATAGAGCAACTGCAGGCGGACGGAGCGAACATCACCATGGACACGCATCTCATGAAAGATCTGGAAGCCGATTCCCTTGACGCGGTTGAGATCATCATGGCGATCGAGGACGAGTTCGACATAGAAATTCCCGACGAGGACGCCGAGAATTTCCAGAACATCGGCGATATCGTGCGCTATGTGGAGGAGCAGACACGCAAGTAGGCGGCGAGGAGGGTCCCGCGCGCCGTCAACCGATCCGCAATGATATTGTATACATGAACCCGGTGGATCGCCGGGTTTTTCTTATGCGGATAAGCGCCCCCTGCCGCGCCCGCCCCGGCCCACAGACTTTGTTAAATTTTCTACTTGTGCCGCCGCGCCGCAAATGGTATACTTTTACCGTAAACAAACACCGCAGTTCCCCGCCTTTGTGCGAGGGGGTTCCCGGCGCCGCGCCGTTATGTAAAACGCAGGGGTTGCAAATGAAAGAACAAGTACAGGTTTCAAAGGCTGTAATCAAACGATTGCCCAAGTACAGGCGATACCTCGAGGAATTGAAAAAAAAGGGGCTTGACAGGATATCGTCCGGAGAATTCAGCAAGCTGATCGGCTACACGGCGTCGCAGATTCGGCAGGATTTGAACAACTTCGGGGGTTTCGGGCAGCAGGGCTACGGTTACAACGTCGATAGCTTGTATAAGCAGATCGGCATCATCCTCGGCATCGATCACGATTACGGTATTGTCATCGTGGGTTCCGGCAATCTGGGGCAGGCCATTGCCAATTATATGCACAACTACGGGGCGGGTTTTTCGGTGCTTGCCATGTTCGACATAAAACCGGATGTTGTCGGCCGGCGCGTCAACGAACTGGTGATCTCGGATTTCGGCGAACTCGGCGCGTATTTGGCGGAACACACGGCGGATATCGGCGTGATCACGACGGGGGCCGCGAGCGCGCAGAACGCGGCCGACAAACTGGTGGCCGGCGGCGTAAAGGGTATCTGGAATTTCGCGCCCGTCGATTTGCAGGTGCCGCGCCGGATCGCGCTGGAGAACGTACACCTGAGCGACAGCCTGCATTCCCTGATCTATTATATCAACAGGAGCCACCCTTCAAATTCGGCTCCGTCCAAATTTGAGCGCGGAGCGCATCCAAATTGTTGAACGGATGTTCCGCGGGGTTAAGGGCTTGGCCCGCCGCCCCGCAGAACATAGCCGCCGGGGGATTGGGCGGCGTCGTTCATAGATTTGCGGCGCAAAATCCCGCACAACAAAACAGCCGCTTCGGATGAAACGGCTGTCACCGGGTTTCCGATCCCGCCGGTCTATCCCTCGATGGGGGCGTCCACGGGACAAGCGCTCGCACAGGCGCCGCAGTCGATGCACTTATCGGCGTCAATCGCGTAGACATCGCCCTCGGAAATGGCATCGACGGGGCATTCCGACGCGCAAGCGCCGCACGCAATACAAGAATCGTTGATCGTATAGGCCATGTATATCCCTCCTTCAACAACTTACACTACAAACAACACGTACAGTATACCGGATTGCCGGCGGTAAGTAAATATGAAAATTTATGCGCTCGTCGGGAAAAGCGGCAGCGGAAAAAGCTATCAGGCCATCGATCTTTGCAGGCGTCTGGAGATAGAGGGCATTCTGGACGACGGTCTCTTCATACTCGGCAACCGCGTACTGGCCGGCATATCCGCGAAGCGGCAGGAAACGAAAGTCAAGGCCATCAAGACGGCCCTGTTCACGGAAGAAGCCCATCGCGACGCGGTAAGGCGAAAGATCCGATCGATCGATCCGAAATCGATCCTCGTAATCGGAACCTCCGACAAGATGATCGAGAAGATCGTGGGCAGACTGGCCCTCCCCCGCCCCTTGGAAACGGTCCGCATAGAGGAGATCACGACCGAGGACGAGCGCAGACTCGCGAGCGTACAGCGAAACGAACTGGGAAAGCACATCATACCGGCGCCGTCGATTCAACTCAAGAAAGAATTTTCGGGCTACTTCATACACCCGCTCCGGATGATACGCGGAGGGCGGGCCGGCGCGCGGGTTTCCAACAGGTCCGTGGTACGGCCGTCTTTCAGCTATCCCGGCAAATACACGGTATCGACGCGCGCGCTTTTGGATATCGCGCTGATCGTATGCGGCGAAGCGCAGGTCTGCGCGGTACTCAAGGCGTCGGCGGACAACGGGGAATCGGGCGCGGTCATCCATCTCTCGCTCATCCTGCGTTACGGCGCGAACATCATCGACGCGGCGGCGGCCCTGCAACGGCGTATCGCGGAACAGGTGGAAATCATGACGGCTTTCCACACGGAGGCCGTCAACATCGAGGTGCGGGGTTTGAAATGAGCGGCGGGGAACAAATCGTCTTTGATAATGTTAATAATTTGAATCTTTATCAAATATTTACATGCGGACAGGCTTTCCGTTGGGATCGCGAACGCGACGGCAGTTATACGGGTGTCGCCGGCGGTCGCGCCGTCAATATCGCGTTTACGCCGGCGGCCGGGGCGCAATGCGCGGGCGATATCGCAATCCGGCCGCTCGGCCGCGCTCTCCAAGCCGCCGCGGACGCGGCGGCGGACAGGTCTTTTTGGGAGGCTTATCTGGACCTCGGGCGGGATTACGGCGCCGTCAAGCGCGCCTTGGTCGCGGACGACGCGGTGATGACGCGCGCCGTCGCCCACGGCGCCGGCATACGCATCCTGCGGCAGGAACCCTGGGAGGCGCTGATCTCTTTCATCCTGTCGCAAAACAACAATATAACCCGCATCAGGGGCTGTGTGAAGCGCCTGTGCGAAAGCTTCGGCGCGCGCATAGACCGCGGCGGGGACGGCGGCGCGCTCTTCGCCTTTCCGCGCGTTGAGGTCTTGGCCGCGCTTTCCGCGGAGAAGCTCGCGGCCTGCGGACTCGGCTACCGGGCGAGATACGTGGTCCTGACCGCGCGCCGGGTGGCGGAATCGGGCGGCGCGGCGTGGCTCGCAAGTCTCTGCGGCGCGGCGTTCGCGGAGGCGAGGGAGGCCCTGCTGTCCCTCTGCGGCGTCGGTCCCAAGGTGGCGGACTGCGTCCTGCTCTTCGGCCTCGGCCGGACGGAAAGCTTCCCCGTGGACGTGTGGACAGCCCGCGCCATGCGCGCGCTCTACGGCGCCGACGAGAAAACCGCGGCGGCCTGTGCGGCGGCCCGCTTCGGAGCCTACGCGGGCATAGCCCAGCAATATCTGTTCTATTATATGCGAAGCGGCGGGGCAGCCGGCGGCGAGACGACCGATCG
>JAITKU010000130.1 GCA_031278255.1 Eubacteriales Family XIII. Incertae Sedis bacterium
ACGGCGGCGCCGCAGACGCGCGTCGAGACCTTTTTAAGCATTGAGGAACTCCTGAAACAGGCGGCGGGCCTCGCCGTTTCGGACGCGGGGGCGGCCCCGGAAGCGGGCCTTGCCGTTTCGGGCGCGGGAGAGGCCCCGGAGGAGAGCGCCGCAGAAAGCGCGATACAGGAGGCCGAAGCAAAGGGCGCCCCTGTCGTGACGGAGGCCGAACTTTCAATTAACAAGACCCTCGATTCCATCGAGAAAGAGATCGAAGAGTGGGAAAACCGCGACAGGCTCAGCACGGCTTCCAAGGTGGCCATGGTCATCTCGGTGATCTTCCTGCTCTTTACGGGCGGATCGGCGCTCGTCAAACACTTTGCGCCGCACAGCCCGCTTGACCTGTGGTTTGACAGCGTGCAGCTGCAGGCGGCCGGCACGATCAAACACGGCGTCGATACGATCAAGGATCTGTTCAACGACGCGGACGTAAGCGAAACCGGCGGTGAAGCCGGCGCGGCGGAACGCGGCGAACGCGAAATCGAAAGCGAGCTTCTCGGCGCATCCGCCGGGAGGGAGGCGGCGGCCGACGCAGCCCGGGAAGGATTGTCCTAACACACGGGAAACAGAAAAACAGGAGAAGAGAGAGATGGCAACGCAGTCAAGATTCAAGAGGGAAGAGATCACATCGGGAAAACGGGCCTTTTCGATGTCGCGGACGACGGTGGAAACCGCGTTTTACGGCAACAATGTCGAGAGGATGAACGATCTGAAGAGGGCCTATGAATTGGCGCGCGGCGCCGCGGGTACGATCGAAACGGATATGCCGGTCTACAAGCCGGAAGCGATCGGGATCCCGGACGGCGCGAGGATATTGCTCTTCAACGACGGGGAAACGGTCGGGCGTTTCGCCGGCGCCAGGGTTATTCTGGGGGAAAAGGGCGTGAACGAGGGCGAGATCGCAGAGGTTCTGCGGGAAGCGATGTTCTATACGCGCTATAAGAAGATGTACCACACGCAAGCCTATATCGGCCTCGACACGGATTTCATCATACGCGCGAACCTGCTGATCCCCGAAACATACGAGAACACGCTCTACAACTGGCTGTTGAACTTCCAATACATCAACCCGTTCTACGACGATATGTACGAAAAATCGAAACCCATAGGCGATGAGCCGGATATCTACATCGTCTCGGATCCGGATTACAAACATCCGAAATTCCCAAACGGCCTCGCGTACTTCGATCCGGAACACAATTGCGCCTGTCTGCTCGGTATGCGCTACTTCGGGGAACACAAGAAAGGCACGCTCACGTTGGCTTGGGGCGTCGCGAACAGGAACGGCTACGCCTCCTGCCACGGCGGTTTGAAAAGAATGGTGCGAAAGGACGGCAAGGCGCATGTCCTCGGCGTATTCGGCCTTTCCGGCTCGGGGAAATCCACGCTGACCCACGCGAAGCACGCCGGCAAGTACGCCGTGACGGTGCTGCATGACGACGCCTACGTGATCTCCTCGGAGAACGGCTCGACCGTCGCGCTCGAACCCTCCTACTTCGACAAGACGCAGGATTATCCGCTGACATCCGACGACAACCGCTTCCTGATCACGGTGCAAAATTGCGGCGCGACCTTGGACGCGGACGGGAAAAAGGTCATCGTTACCGAGGATATCAGAAACGGCAACGGCAGGGCCATCAAATCCAAACTCTGGGCCGCGAACCGCGTGGACAAGATGGACGAACCCATCAATTCCATCGTCTGGCTCATGAAGGATCATTCCCTGCCGCCGGTCGTGAAGCTTACGGACCCGGTGCTTGCATCCGTCATGGGCGCCTGTCTCGCGACCAAGCGGACGACGGCCGAAAAGCTGGCGGAGGGCGTGGATCGGGACGCCCTCGTATTCGAGCCTTACGCGAATCCTTTCAGGACCTATCCCCTCGTGCAGGATTACGAGAAGTTCAAGTATCTGTTTGAACACAGGGGCGTCGCCTGTTACATCATCAACACGGGGCATTTCTTGGACAAAAAGATTCCCAAGGAAACCACGATAGAAATTCTCGAGGCCATCGTCGATGAGACGGCGGATTTCAAGGATTTCGGACCGCTTTCCGAGTTGAAAACCATAGATGTTTCGGGTTTTGCGCCGAATTTCGCGGATGAAAGCTATATCGGTCTTTTGAAAAAACAGCTGGAGGGGCGCGTGGAGTATCTCGATTCGCTCGAAGCTTTCAAGGGCGGACGCGACGCCCTGCCGTCCGAAGCGCGGGCGGCCTTGGCCGAACTCGTGAAAAAAATTCGTTGAACCGGAGGCCGCGGCAGCGGCGAGGCAGTAGCAAAAAGGAGGAAGTGCTTTGAAAAAGAGCAGAATGATTGCCATCGTGGTACTCGTGATCCTGCTGGTCCTGATCGGTCTGTGCGTGGCCCTTGTAGGATTCATTACGGATTTCATGTGGTTCAGGGAACTGGGCTACACGAGCGTATTTCTGAAGAAGTTGATCACGCAGATACAGATCGGCGTGCCGCTGTTCGTCATATTGACGGTGCTGGCCTACATCTATCTGCTGTTTATCAAGAAAGGATACCTGAAACGGGTCGTCGCCTCGGAACCCTCGATCGCGCCCGGGGTCCTGCGCCTCCTGTCGCTCATCCTCTCGATGATCGCGTCGGGTTTCATCACCTATCTGGCGGTTTCCGGGCTGTGGTTTGAAATACTCAAATTCACAAACAGCACGGACTTCGGCATCAGCGATCCGATATTCGATCTGGATGTGGCTTTCTATGTGTTTAAGCTTAAATTTATCACGCAGTTGAACGAAATTCTGATCAGCGTGATCATCGCCTTTGTCGTTCTGACCGTCGTGTTCTATTTCCTGCTGCTCAGCGTCTGCCGGCCCAAGCTGTTTGACGGCGCCCGCGCGGGCGAGGAGGAGGACGAAGAGGAGGCTTCCTATTCCGGCGCTTACGGCGGAAACGGCCCCTATGCGGACAGTATCGGCAAGGTCTTGGAAGCGATCATGAAGCAGCTCGGAGTCGGCGGCGCGGCGGGCGGGCGGAGCGGCGCGGCGCGCGGGTCCTCGTCCGGCATGAAGCAGGCGAACAACAATTTCAGGGAAATCCTGAACATCGCGTCCAATCAGGTCGTCGTCCTCGTCATCCTGTTCTTCCTGATGGTCAGCGTGAACTTCTTCCTGCGCCAATACGATCTTCTGTATTCGGATACGGGCGCCCTCTTCGGCGCCGGCTTCACGGGCATCAACGTCACGCTCTGGATGTACCGCGCGGAGATCGTGCTGGCGCTCGCGGCCGCGGTTTCGTTCGCGATCGGCGTCAAGCGCAGAAAGTACAAGACCGTACTCAGTCTGCCCGTGGTCATGATCGTGGTCGGCGCCCTCGGCATGGGCGCGGCCCTGCTCGTGCAGAATTTCATCGGATCGCCGGACGAACTCAACAAGGAAGCGAAATATCTCGCGAACAGCATCACCTACACGCAGAACGCCTACGATCTGCAGGACGTGCAAACCAAGGCTTTCGCGGCGGACAACACGCTCACGGCGGAGGACATTCAGAACAACGCGGAAACCTTTGCGAACATCCGTATCAACGACTATTCGCCGGCCAAACAGTTCTACAACAACACGCAGACCCTGCGA
>JAITKU010000166.1 GCA_031278255.1 Eubacteriales Family XIII. Incertae Sedis bacterium
AGGGCTTTGCCCGCCGCCCCTCAAAACATAGGCGTCAGTGGGGGATTGCACCCGCCACCGGCAGCTTGGAAAGTTGAAACCCGCCGCCTGTAGAGGCGGGGGACTGACGCCGTCGTTCAAATACACCGGTCAAAAAATCAGGACGCGCTTGCAAAGATCAAATGCCATGCAAACAGGATCCGCTCAAAGCCTTATCCCGTAATCGTGACGGTTTCCACGGACAAATTGCCCGATCCATCTGTAAACTGCACATCCACCGTAACGTCGGTTCCGGCTTTTAACAATGCGAAGAAATCCGGATTGAGTGTCAATTTACGCGCAGAGTTATCGTACTCAAAGTACTGCGCCATTCCGGAGGCATTAAATGCGAGAGAACGTACACCTGCGTTGTTGGTATAATTAATCTTTGACGCGGCCAAATCAATGCCCGTAGCGGCACTTGCGCCGATGCCCAAATTGATGGTGACAACCGCCGTGCTCGCGGCGGTCCAGGTGGAAATGTCAGAACTCACCGACGGCGCGGTGGAAACCGTCGCCCAATCCGTGCTTGCGACAGTCACCGTGGCAAAGATGTTTTCCACCAACTGGGGCGCCGTATATGTGGTTGACTTCGCTTCGGTTCCGGCCTGCGCGGCATAGTCAAATACGGCGGATACCTTCAGGACATTTGTGGGACTTGCTCCGGTATAGTTCGTCCAATCCGCCTTGTCGTTGACGAGACCCGCTATCTGCAGACCGCTGCCGTTGCCGACATCCGTTTGGCCAATCGTATATCCCGAGCCCTCGGGCTTGACGGTGTATTCGGCTTGGTCCAACAGGAATTGAAGCTTATTTGTGTCGGATCCGCCTATTCCGATACTGTCAAAAACGAATGCCGCCGTCGCTGCGTCGATTGAGGCAGGGAGAGCGTTCGTATCGGTTATATCGGTTGCGGCCAATACGGCGTAGAACAGCAGATTGTTGGCTTTTTTGCTGCCTGGGGCGCTATTGGCGTCAACGTAGGCGGTGTTTGACGGAAATGTCATGGCCTTGTCCGAACCCGTGGCCGATAACGCCGTTCCGGCCACCTTGAGGCTCACGCCCAAAACGACGGGCACGGAACTGTTGTTCACGAAGAAGGCCTGCCCTTTGGAAACGATCTTGCCGCCGCCGAGACTGTCGACGGTTGCGCCGTTCGCATCCAAATCGAGTAGACCCTGCGGATCGACCGTAAAGTCAAGCGTCGCGTCGGTCGGGAGGACGACGGAATAGACAACCGTGTCCACATACACCAAATTGCCGTTGCCGTCAACGGCCGTACTACCGGTCGGATCGCCCACGGTCGCGAACGCGACGCTCGACGCAGAGAACATCATTGCGAGAACCAGTGCGACTATCAGAATTCTTTTCATTGCCATAAACCTCTCTTTTCTTACTCCAAAATTTTGATGTTCACGGAAACCGAAACCGTACTGAGCTCCTGATTGTCGTCATCCACAAGGTGATAGGTTACGATGGCCGCGTGCTCCCCTGCGGGAAGCGTTGTGTCGAGCGCGAAATTTTCAAGCTTCGCGCCGACGGGGATGAAGGGTGATGAATAAATCAATTCGTTTGTGTCCGGCAGCGTGAGATCGAAGTACACCGTGCGCGTGTTGTTCGGTGAATTCTCCACATATGCGTTTGTCGACGGGCTTTGTGCCGTGGGAAACACCCAGTCGACGTTCATGCGCGTTTCGTAGTACCCATCCTGCACCGGTTCGTTCATTTGTTCGCGTATTTCTTCGATATTGCTCGGCGTAACCACCGTTCCGCGCCCACCGATGTCAGTCGGCGCGGCGGGCGATTCCGCCGTTTTCCCCGTCGCCAAAACGATTACCGCTACGATAAGCGCGATAATCACCGCGCCGGCCACAGCTCCGAGGATGATGCCGGTCTTACGTGTTTTTTCTTCTTTTGTGTCTAATTTAAATCCCCCTTTCATAATCGCATTCATACTGTTCATCACCGCTTCGATATTGTGATTTTCATGGGAGCTCACATGAAAACTACAATCGAATATGCATCCGTATATGGCATCTATTCATAAATAAGCTTCGCTTATCGATTGCATCAAACCGCCCTCACCCGCAGATCAACACCTTGCAAAAATACTCCTTGCGCGCGCGCATCCTCTCGGCGGCGCGGGCCAAATCCGCGAGCGGGAAGCGATGGGATATCAGGGTTTCGGGTCGGAGAGCGCCGCCGTCGAAGGCGGCGAGCGTTTCCGTCCAGTCGTTTTCCGCTTCGCGATTGAAGCGGGAATTCCAAGAGCCGCATACCCTGAGCTGCTTGCGCAGTATCTTTTGATACGTATCCTTCCCGATCCGCATGTCCGCGCGGGGATTGCCTATGAGCACGACGAGGCCGCCGGGCCGCGCGGCCCGTATGCAGTCCGACACGGCGCGGGGGTCGCCGGCGGCGTCCGCGCAGAGGTCCGCGCCCGCGCCGCCCGTAAGCGCCCTTATCCGCTCCGCCGCGTCGCGCTCGTTTATGTCGAGGAAGTCCGAAAATCCGAGAAGGCGGGCCTTTTCCGCCTGTTCGGCGCGCGTTCCGACGAGGAAGACCTTCTTCGCGCCCGAAATCCGCGCCCAGCCGGCTGCGAAGAGGCCCACGGGTCCCGCGCCGAATATCGCGACGCTCTCCGCGTTTTCCGCGCCCGCCGCGCGGAGCGCGTGGAGCGCGACCGCAGCGGGCTCAAGCAAGGCCGCCGCGTCGAAGGGCATCGTGTCGGGCAGCTCGATCAAATTCCAAGCGGGCACGGCGACGTATTCCGCAAAGGCGCCGTCCCTGCGCGAGCCGATGTAGTCATAGGTCGAGCAGGTTTCGTACCGCCCGCGCGCGCAGGAGTCGCAGCGCATACAGGGTATCAGGGGGAACACGCCCACCCGTTTTCCGATCCGGTCGGAGCAAGCGCGGCCCGCGTCCGCCACGACGCCCGCGAACTCGTGGCCCGGGACGACGGGCAGGGTGTGCGCGCCGGTTTCGAAGATGCGCGGGATGTCCGAGCCGCAGACGCCGGCGGCCTTCACGCGGACGAGCGCCTCAGCGTCCGCGAGCGCGGGCAGGGGCCTTTGTTCGAGGCGCAGATCGTTTGCGCCATGCAATACCCAAGCCTTCATTCCGCACCGCCTCCTTCGTGTTCCGCGAAGCGCTCAAAGCGCGCCAGGTCCTCCGCCGTCGTGATCTTGACGTTCCGCTCGTCGCCCGGGAAGAGGCCGATGTCCATGCCGAAGCGAAAGGCGAGCTCGCTGCCGCCGCGCGTGCCGGCGAGCTCCGCGCGCGTCGCGCTCCTGTGCGCGGCCAGATATTTTCCGAAGCGGTAGCCCTCCGGCGTCTGGCCGACATAGAGCCCGTCCCTGCCAAGCAGGGCCGTGATCCCACGTCCGTCCGCGCTTTCGTAGATCGTTTCGCGCACGGGCAGCGCGGGGGTCGCGCCGTCGCGCCGCAGGGCTTCGCTTATGCAGGCGAGAATGATCGCCTCCGTGAGCGCGGGCCGTGCCGCGTCGTGCACGAGCACGATATCCTCCGCGTCCGTGAAGGCCTCCATCGCGAGGAGCCCGGAAAAGACGGATTCCTGCCTCGTTTCGCCGGGGTCCGCAAAGCCGCGAAGCTTCGCGATCCCCTCGCGCGCGGCCAGCTCGCTCACGAACCCCCGCCACGCCTTTTCCGCGACGACGAGGATGCACTCAATCGCCGCGCAGTCCCGGAAGCGCCGCAGGCTGTGGGCGATCAGGGGCCGGCCCTTCGCCTCGACGTACTGCTTGGGCGTCGCACCGTGCATCCGCTCCCCCTTCCCGCCCGCCAGGATCAACGCCGCGTTCATCGAGGCGCGCGGGCCCGCAGCTCGGAGAGGATCTCCCCGTAGCCGCGCCCGTGTCCGAAGAGCGTCGCCGTCCCGAGCACGAAACCGCGCACGCCCATGGGCGCGAAGGTTTTGATCTTGTCCGGCGTGCAGGCGCCGTCCCAGAAGAGCTCTATGCCGTACTCCGCCTTCATCGCGAGCAGCTTGCTTATCTTTTGCCCCACGTAGGGCAGGTAGATCTGCCCCGCGTGTCCGGGATTCACGCTCATGACGAGCACGCGCTCGACGATATGCAAAAGCTCCAGCACGCTCTCGACCGAGGTGCCGGGGTTGAGCGCGATGCCCGGCGTGACGCCGGCTTCGATGATCGCCTGCAGGGTCGTGGAGGGGTGACACTCCGATTCCGGGTGCACGTAGAGCACGTCCACCCCGCAATCGACGAAGATGTTCAGATGCCGCCGAGGCTCCCGCACCATCAGATGCGCTTCCACGCTCTTCTTCGTCGCCGTTCTGATGTAGCGCAAATCGTGGAGGCCCATGCCGAAGTTCGGCACGAACATGCCGTCCATGATGTCGATGTGGAAGGCGTCCACGCCGCCCGCCTCCAGTTCCCGTATCTCCCGCTCCAGATGCGCGTAGTCCGCGCACATCATGGACGCCGAAAACAATGTGTTCATCCTTCTCTCCGTTCCCATCCCGGCCTCAAACGAATATCCGCTTCTCCGCGTGCGCGATGCGCAGCTCGTCCTCGCGGAGCAGGAAGTAAAGCGTCGTCAGAGCTTCGGCGACGTATCCGAGCACACGCGGTTCCACGACGGCGGGAAGCCCTCGCCCCCGTTCCTCCGTCGCAAAGAGCACGGGGAAGATCCAAGCGCAGTAGGCGTCGAACACCTCCGCGCGGGCACAGAGCATGTTGTAGGCGTACAGGTGCGGGCCGCGCAGGATGCGCAGGATCTCCGCGTGCCGCTTCGGGCAAAGCGCCCCAAGCACATCCTCGACCGCCGCCCATACAGCCTCGGGCAAGGGTCCGACGTGCGCACGCACGCCCTGTGGACACAGGTAGGGCAACGGGAGCACGGCGTCGATCTCCCCCGCGAGCAGAGCCCTTGCGTCCGCCGGGGACAGGAGCAGCCGGCGCCTGTAGTGGAATATCCCCTTCACGGCCCGGTTCGCGTTCTTCCAAACCC
>JAITKU010000197.1 GCA_031278255.1 Eubacteriales Family XIII. Incertae Sedis bacterium
TGCGCCTTGTCGTAGAATTCCCGGTTGGAAATCTCCCCGTTCACCTTCCCGTATTCCTCGTCCTTGACGCTGCCGTCCTTCTGCCAAGTGACGAAGCTGCAATCCGTGATCGCGCCGTCCTCGACGGCGATGCTCACCTCGCCGTAGGCCCCGTCGTCGTCCTCGCTGCTAAAGCCCGTGTACAGGCCGTCCTCCGCCGGTATCGCCGTGTCGTCCGCCGCGCCGCAGCCGCAGACCGACAGCGCCAGCGCAATCGGCAGCGCGATCCGCGCGATCCGCGCGCTTGCTCTTGCCATCATGCTTGCCTCCCTTCCTCGCCTCGGCGATCCCGCGAGGCGGACGCCTCGTCCGCGCGCCGGGGCGCGTGTTCCCGCTCCGTTTCGTCGTTTGTCACGATCCGCGCGATGCGCCCGTGCTCCAGCACCACGGTCCGCCGCGCCTTCTCCGCGACCTCCGGGTCGTGGGTGACGACGACGATGGTGCTGCCCTCCCTGTGCAGCTGCTTGAAGATGTCGAGCACAATGCCCTCGTTGGCCTCGTCCAGATTGCCCGTCGGCTCGTCCGCCAGCACCAGCATGGGATAGTTGATCAGCGCGCGCGCGATGCAGACCCGCTGCTGCTCGCCGCCGGAGAGCTGGCCGGGCAGGTGCTTCGCCCTGTCCGAAAGGCCGACCCGATCCAGCGCCAGGAGGGCTTCCTTCTCGTCCGGCATGCTGTGGTAATACTGCGCCACCATGACGTTCTCCAGCGCCGTCAGATAGTTGATCAGGTGGAACTGCTGGAAGATCAGGCCGATCTTCTCCCGGCGTATGGCCGTCAGACGCCGCGCGCTCTCCGCGGAGATATCGGCGCCGTCGAGGATGACCTTGCCCTCGGTGGGCTTGTCCATGCAGCCGATGATGTTCATCATCGTCGTCTTCCCCGATCCGGACGGTCCCATGATGGCGATCCATTCCCCCTGCTCCACGGTCAAATCCACATTCCGCAGCGCCTTGACGCTGCCGTAGATCTTCGATATCCCTTGTATGTCCAATAAAGCCATTTGGTTTCATCTCCGTTTCGCCGCCGCGCGGCCGCATACCGATCCGAGCCCGCCGGGGCCGCGTCCTATTCGCCGCGCAGCACGACGGCCGGGTCCACCTCCGTCGCGCTGCGCACGGGAAGCAGGCAGGCCAGCCCCGTGACGAGCACGGACGCGACGACGGTCGCGGGCGCCAAGGCCGCCTGAAAGTGGACGGGACGGCTGAACACATGGACGCCTATGAGCTGCGCGAAGCCGAAGCCGAGGACCACGCCCAGAATGCCGCCCAGACAGCCCAGAAACAAGCCCTCCCCCAGGAATTCCGCGATGATGCCCCTGTCCGGCGCGCCCAGCGCCTTCTTCAATCCGATCTCCCTGCGCCGCTCCGTCACGACCGCCATCATCGTGGTGGCGACGCAGATCATGGTCAGCAGCAGCACGACCGTCGTCACGAGGAAGACCAGCGCTTGCAGCTTTGTCAAGACCGCGGCCTCCGAGCGGGTCACGCGCGTCACGAGCCTCGGCGCGACGCCCTCCGCGCTTTCCGTCACGCGGGCCGCGATGGCCTCGAGCTCGGCCTGCGGCGCGGAGATGCTGCATTCCACCACGTCGAAGCCCCCGCTCTCGCCTATGACGGCGGCGAAGTCCGGCAGGGACATGAAGATGAAGGCCTCCTCCGTCCCCCCGGTCTGCACGACGCCCGAAACGCGAAAATCGTGGCTGAACGCCTCGCCCCGCGCGTTCGTGCCCGTCATGGTGAAGGCGCTTCCGGGCAGGAGGCGGATCACGTCGGCCACCTCCTGCCCGATGAGCACGCTCCCGTCCCGCTCCGGCCAGTCGCCCGACACGAACCAGTAGGGACTGGTCTTGCGCGCCTCCGCCAAGTCCGTGCCCGCGGCCATGAAGGGCTGTTCGTTGATCTTCACCGTTTCATAGCGATAGGGCGCGATTCCGACGATTTCCGACTGCGGTATGCAGGCCGCGGCCGCCTCCGTCGCCTCTGCGGAGAGGGCCTCCCCGTCCGCGGACACGAGAATGAGGTTGGCGCCGTAGGAGCGAAACTCCTGCCGCATCTGGCGCGGGATGTCGTAATAGACCGTGACGAGGCCCGACAGCACGGTCGCGCCGACGGCCACGGCCAGCAGGGCCACGAGCATCCCGGAGCGCCGGCGAATCAGCGCGCTCGTCACCATCTTGAGGTACATGGTTCTTTTGGTCATAAGGGATATCTCCGCTTGGGTGCCGGTTTCGGCCTTCCCAATTCAAAACCATTCCAACGTGGGGTTTGCGCGGTCACCACACGTCAGCGTCCATGCAACACCTCCGCCGGGCGCAACGACAGCAACAGGCGAATCGAGGGGATGCAGCCCGCCGCGATCACGACGGAGATCAGGATCGCGACCAGGGGGATGACCATGGGCTTGATGTTGATCGCGGCGTCGAACACGGTGCGGCCTATGATCTGCGCAAAGCCCAGGCCCGCGAAATAGCCAACCGCGCCGCCCGCGATGCCCGTGATGAATATCTCCGTCAGTATCAGTCCGGAAACCGGCGCGTTGTTCGCGCCGAGGGCCTTCAGAAGCCCGATCTCGCGGCTCCGCTCCATGACGCCCGCCGTCACCAGATTCGATATGCCGAGCGCCGCCCCCGCGAGGCTCAGGATCGTGATCAGCAGCATGAGCAGCCGAGTTTTTTCCAGAATCGCCCCCTCCGATTCCGCCACTTGCCGGATGGCCTTGGCCACGGAGTCGGTCAGGACCTCCTCGATCTGGTAGCAGATGGCGCTGACGTAGGCCGTGCAATACCAGGTTTCCCATTCCTTCACGGAGAGGCTCTTGGGGTTTTGCGCGGCGCGGCGGGACAGCTCGTTGTCCGGCGTCGTCAGCGCGCTGACCTCCACGCTGCTAACGCGGTCCGGTCGGTCGGTCATCGCCTGAGCCACGGGCAGGGACACGTAGATGCGTTCGTCCTCCCCGCTGCCGGCCTCGAATATTCCCCTTACCGTCAGCCGTCTGCGCGCGTTCTCGGATTCGAGTTCAAAAGCGTCACCCACCGCAAGCCCCGTCCTTTCCGCGAGCAGCTTGCCCACCATGGCGGCGTTTTCGTCCTCGTCCGAAATCCATTCACCCTCTATCGACCACCAGCTTTTCATATTCCGTATGCCCGTATCGAGGGTTTCTCCCGTCGGAAGCTCCTGCCTGCGCGAAAACCAGGTTCCCACGAGCCGAACCTCGTCCGCGCGGCCGGCGATCCGCGCCTGCGCATTCAAATAAGGAGCGAAATCCACGATATTGAAAGCCCAAAAGATTGTCTTTAGCCGCCCCAGTTCCGACTCCGACAGATAGCGATCCGAAACGCCGAAGCCCTCGCTGACGCCGTAGAGATCATCCAGCAGGGAGGCCTCCTTGGGGATCACGTTGATGTTGGCCCCGTAGGTCTTTAATTCTCTGTTCACCTTATCGCCCACGTCGAGCATGACGTTCAGCATGGCCGTGGCCAAGGAAGCGCCCAGCGCGATCGTGAACGCGATCATCAACATCTTTCCCTTTTGTCGGAACAGGGCACCTTTTATGAGCCTAAAAAACATATTGCGCTCCGTTTGCGCTTCGTCACTTGAAGCGCTTCTGTTCGTTCTCCAAGTCCTGTATTTGCACGATCATGTTGCCGCCCGTGATCTCGTAGGCCAGCGGCACGGGGTTGCAACCGCCCTTAAAGCCTATGGTCGATTTGTTCATGACCACATCGCAAAGTTTGCAGATCACCTCGTCGTCCCGCTCGTAATAGCCGGTGGCGCCGCAGATATCGCAGGCGTCAAGGCCGACGCCCCACGCGGATTCGTTCTTTTTAATCACGATGAAACGCACCTCAATCCCCTCGGTGGATATGTAGGCGAAGCGGTGGAGATGTCCGTCGTCGATCCGGTCCGTCGGGATGAAGATGCGGGCGGCCACGATGTTCATCGGCTCCGCCGGCGAAAGCGTCACCTCCCGCTCGTCGTAGGCTTTCACGACCGTCAGGCTGATCACGGACAGGACGTAGCACACGAGGATCAGCGCGCTGTAACGCCGGATCCTGCGCGCCGTCGATTTGAGCTTCCGAAGCCGGGCGGGGTTTTCCCAAGTTCCGCGCGGACGCGCGTTGAGCGCCCACAGCAGGAAAGGCAGCGGCAGCGTGATCAGCAGGATCAGATACAGGAACCAGTTGTCGTAATTGACCGTGAGCTTCACGAATTCAAAGACGCCCTTGGACATGGGAATGATTCGCCTCGCCAGAAGAAACTGTACGATGGCGGAGAATTGATCCACGATGTTGATCGCGAGGCAGACGGTCAAAAGCATACGCAGCAGCCGATCGGGTATGCCGTTTCGCGTGCGAAACAGAGCCAAGGCCGCCAAAAAAACGATGAGCAGGCCCGCCAGATAACCGATGGTCTTGAACAGGAAATCCGTGCTGAATACGCTTTCCCCCGCGAGCAGGAATTCCGACGGATACAGTATGACGGTGGGCAGACAGTATACGAGCAGGGCGGCGGACAGCAGCGACAGGGACGCGTCCAAGGCCGCTTTGCGCGCGCGCGGCGCTTTTTTTCGGAAAACGCCGAAAGACAGCGGGATGAAAACGAGTCCGGCCGCGATCGCGGCGGACAGTATCCCGATGTTCAGAAATTCCCTGTTGATCCATACCGTCGTATGAATCACCCACGACAGGATCGCCGCCACGCCCGCGCCGGCCGCGGCGGCGATCGGCGCCGCGCGGCGGGAGAGTGCCGCGCCGTCCCTGTATGCGATCATGAGGAGCAGGGCGATGAGAATCGCGGTGCCCAAGGAATGCTCTATCGTTTTTATGAGGTATTGCAGCATACTGTTTCCCGTCAAATACACAAAAACCTTGCGTCGCAAACCGCAACGCAAAGATAAAGGCAGCCGCCGCATACGTGTATGCGGCAGCTGATACCGCGCGGCGGGGAACTCCCGCAAAAGACGCGGACGAACGCATTAAGACGCTGTGCTTACCACTCCCTGGGTACGAAATCGAATTCCCATTCGGCGACCAGCGGCTCGGTCCAGAAGCGGCCCTCCACGCCCGTTTCCTTGTCCGTATGCAGCAGATAGCCCTGCGCTTCGGGATTTTCGATGATGAACTTGACGTTGTAGGTTCCCGCCTTGCCGCCGAGGCTGACGTTGGCGCCGTAGTGGGGACCGTCGCTGGCGCTCATGGGCATGAAAGCGCCTTCGGAAGCGACGTTGCCGTCCGCGTCCGTTATCTCGTAGGTCACGGTCAGATTGGGCACAAAGGAACCCACGCCGTAGCCGAGATCGTTCTCCAGCGCGGAGATGTCCGCCTCAATGTGGAAATCCGACTCGGACGCGGGCAGGCTGTTGCCGGCCGGCTCCATGTCCACCGGCTGGAAGTACACACCCGCCACGTTGAGGGGACCGAGTTCGATGTCGTCTCCGATGGGGAATTCTTCAAAACCCGCCACATCCGCGGGGCCGACGCCCGCCGATTCGGATTCGGTATCCGCGTCGCCTGCGTCGGACGCGCCGCCGGAGCTTCCCGAGCCGCCGCAGGCCGCGAAGCCGAACAGGGTCAAAAGTCCCGTCAAGAGCAGTGCCAATACTTTTTTGCTTTTCATTGCGTTTTTCCTCCTACTTCCTTACCGTTACTGTATATTTTTTTGAACGATCTTTTTCGTCGCGGCGAAGCTTCGTTTGCGCGCAGGCTTTACCGTTTCTGCGATCGGACCGTTGTCAAGGATACCGATTTTTTAAAGCGGCGCCGACCTATTGCTCCGCCGCGTTGTCCGCCGCTTCCGCCGCCGTCGCGCGGAGCCGTTTCCCCTTTCGCATCTGTATCGCGAAAGTGAATACCGTAACGACGAGCAACAGGATCTGCGGCACGAGTGTTTCCAGCGTCGGGTATATGCCGAGGATATCGACCGTGCCGACGCCCGGCGCCGAGGTGACGCTGATCATATTGCCCTCCTGCAATTCCTTGATACCCGACCCGAGGAAGGATATACACATGACCGCGAGCAGAACGCTCGTCCCGAGGAAGAAAGGCTTCAGCGGCAGACGGAAGCTGAGTACGCGGATCAGCACGTAGATGACCACCAGTACCACACAACCGACGCCGAGGCCCAGCCAGATCATATTGACGTAACTGTCCGTGCCGGCCAGCAGCGCCTGATAGAACAGGATGGTTTCGGCGCCCTCCCGAAAAACGGCGAGAAAGGCCGCGAACGCCAAGGAAAACACGCTGCCGCGCGTGACGGAGGCCTGTACCATGCCCTCTATGTAGTTCATCCAAACGGCGGATTCCGCCTTGGATACCATCCAATTGCTCACGTAGAACAGCACCGCCACGGCGACCAACATCGTGAAACCCTCTATGATCTCCTGATTTTCGCCCGCGTTGGCGCCGGTCAGCGCGTTGAGTATGAAAGCCATCACGACGCTGAAGCCCAAGGCGATAACGGAACCGATGTAGACGGCCTTTGTGTGCTGTTTGTTGCCGCTCTTTACAAGATAGGCTATGATGGCGCCCACCACGATGATGGCCTCAAAGCCCTCCCGCGTGATGATGAGCAGCGCCGCGACAAAGACGCCCGGCGCGCTCTCCTCCGTGCCGTCCAGCGCGATGGCATCTTCCCGCAGGTAACGGATCAGATTGTCCAGCGATTCCCGCGCCGCCGCGTCGTCGCCCGCGATCATGGCCTTTTTCGCGAAGCTGAATTCGTATTCCACCTTGGCGGCGCGATCCCCGGAGATGTAGGCCATGACGGTCTTTTCGTAGCCCAGCTTTTCGTAGAATCCGAAATAAGCCTCGTCCACCTTGTCCTTTCCGCCCTCCGTATCCCCGGACGTGTAGATCTCGTAGGACTCGTTCAGGACCGCCTCCATATCGTCCACGACCTGATTCCACGTTTCATAGGCGGCAAAAACCTGTATCGGGAAAATGTTAGCAATTACTAATAATATCGCAATCGCCGCCAACATTCTTATGCGCAACGGATATCCCTCCTTCTTTTCTCGATCCCGCCGTTTTCCGCCGGCCGAAAACGCGCGCCGCGCGCGTCCCCCGTCCGACGGAAAAAGTTAGCAAGAACTATTCGATTCATAGATTAGCACACTCTAACACTTATGTCAAGTATGAAAGCGATATTTTTTACATTTTGGGTTACCGGCGGCTGTTGCCGGCGGCTTGGCGGATCCTCGCGGAACGGGGCGCTTCCGAACTTTTGTAAACAATTGAGACCTTTGTTCCGCTTGCCATATACAAGCCGCCGGATTTTTGGTATACTGTTCGCAGACGGCGCGGTATTTTCGATGGAATTGCGTTGCGCCATGGCGATTTTTGTTTGGGACGCTCACGCGCGTTCCGGTTTTTGGTTTTTGGCGCGCGAATCGAGCCGGCGGCGAGGCCGAGGAGGTGTCGCGATGTCGAAAAGGCCCCCCGTACTCGCGGTGTGCGGCTTCAAAAATGCGGGAAAGACAACCTTGATAGAGCGCGTACTGCCGCTGCTTGCGGATCGCGGTTTGAAAGTGGCGGTGATCAAGCGGGACGGGCATCGCTTCGAGGCGGACGTGCGGGACACCGACACGCGGCGCTTTCTGCAGGCCGGCGCGCACGGCACGGCTGTGTTCGACGGCGAAAAGTACATGCTTGTGAAACGGGAGGCCGTCTCGGAGGACCGCTTTCTTGCGGCCTTTTCGGACGCGGATTTGATCCTGCTGGAGGGTTTTAAGGCTTCTTCATGGCCCAAGATCGAGGTGCTGCGCGGCGATTCGGCCCCCGTCTGCGATCCCGCGAGCCTGATCGCGTTCGCGCTTCCCGAGGGGACCGGCGCGCCGGAGGGCGCGAACGTACCCGCGATATCGCGCGATGATTGCGCCGCTTTCGCGGAATTGATCTGCGCTTACGCGCGCGGCGGCGGAAAGGATTGAGTATGCTTTGCGGAATCGATTTGGAAAAGGCGCTCGAATTGATGTGCGAGGGGGTTTGTGCGCTCGACCCCGAGGATGCGGACCTGCTTGCGGCGAACGGCCGCGTGCTTGCGGAGGATATCGTATCATCCGCGGATCAGCCGCCGTTTCCGCGCTCCCCGCTGGACGGTTACGCTTTCGACGCCGCGGACAGCGAGGGCGCCTCGCGGGAGCGGCCCGTCATACTCAAGGTCGCGGAAAAGATTTATGCCGGCGCGTGGTCGGACAGGACGGTGCGGCGCGGTGAAGCGGTCAAGCTTATGACGGGGGCGATGATTCCGAAAGGCTGCAACTGCGTGATCATGCAGGAGGATACGGACGAGGGAGAGGACGCGGTTCGCATATATAAGCGGCTCAAGCCCGACGAGAATTATTGCTTTGCGGGCGAGGACTATAAAAAGGGCGAACGGCTCCTGCCGGCTTTCGCGCGGATCGATCCGGCGGCCATGGCGGTGATCGCGGGCGCGGGCAGGGCGCGGGTAAGGGTGATCCGAAAGCCGCGCGTGTCCGTGATCTCGACGGGCGACGAACTGGCGGCGCCGGGCGGCCCGCGCGGGCAGGGCGCGATCTACTGCAGCAACAACTATTATATCGAAGCGCGGCTTGTCGAAATGGGCGCGGAGATCGTTTCGTCTCACATCGTGCGGGACGACGCGGCGGCATTGGAAGCCGCCGTTGAATCGGCCGCCGCGGAATCGGATATCGTCCTCTCCACGGGGGGTGTATCCGTGGGGGAAAAGGACCTCCTGCTCCGGGTTCTGGAGGCGATGGGGGCGGATATCGTGTTTCAACGCGTCAACATCAAGCCGGGTTCGCCCGCGATCTTTTCAAGATACGGGGATGCCCGTCTGCTGGCGCTTTCCGGGAATCCTTTCGCGTCCGCCGCGAGTCTGGAACTTCTCGTTTGGCCCCTGCTTGCGGCCCTGACGGGCGATCGGACCCTGACGCCCGTGCGGGTTTCCGCCGTATTGGCAAATGATTTCAACAAAAAAGGCGGCGTGCGGCGCTTTGTCAGGGGGCGTTTCGACGGGGTTGCCGTGCGTTTGCCGGACGGCCATTCCAACGGACAGATTCGTTCCCTGATCGGCTGCAACTGCCTCATCGATATACCGCCGGGGAGCGGCGGATTGAAAGCGGGGGATCGCGTTTTTGTGCTGCTCTTTCCCGGCGCGGCGGTATTCCGTTGAAGCAATCGCGGCTTGCAATGGCGCCGTTCGAGCGCGCGAAAAGCGCGTCCGAACAGACACGCTTTTCGTATGCTCGCTTGCAAAGCGGGTCAGGGTTTTGCCTGTGCCACCACCCAGTCGTATATCGCGATCTCATGCGCCGGGTGCAACAGTTCGTGGCCCGTATACGCCGCGATGTGAATCTGCGCCGGAACGTTCGCTTTTTTCAGCAATGCGTAAAGTTCTATGTCTTGGTACACGGGGACAAGGAAGTCCTGCGTACCGTGATAAAGCAAGAATGGCGGGTCGCCCGAATCCACATTGTTCACCGGTGAGGCGGATTTCACGGTCTGCGCGAGTTCCCAAAGCTCGTGGGAAACGTCGCCCGAGGCGCGTACCGCGCGTATGTCCGCCATCGACACACCGGCGGGATATTGTTCGGATTTGTAACGGTTCATGCCGAAAAACATCGCTTCGGCCGAAAACGGCGTGTCGTGCATAAACCGCGCCGTGTCGATGTCCTGAATGTAAGGGTCAACCTGTCCGAACATGTTGGTCATATCTGAAATTCCGAACATATCGAGCGCATACCCCACCTTGCTCGACACACCCGCGTTGCCGAACAGTTCGCCCTCATGCGCCGGACTGTCGCCGGTGAGCGCGAGCAGTTGCGCCCAGTAACCGCCGGCGGACGCACCCGCAATTCCGAAATTATCCGGGTCTATCCCCAGGCTCTCCGCGTTCGCGCGGAGATAGCGGATCTGTGCTTTCAACTCGTGCAACGGCTGCGGATATGCCGCCTCCTGCGACAGGCTGTAACTCAGGCTCGCGACGGCAATCCCATTTCTCAGGCATGTTTCGAGCAACGCAAAATTCTGCGCCTCAATCTGCGTATTGTCTCCCAGCACCCATGCCCCGCCGAAAACATATAGCAACAAGGGGTCATGCCCCGTCGAGCGGATCGGCTTATAAAAACGGACAGAGATGTCTTTCTCACGGTTTTCCGCATAGGTAAACGGTTCGAGCGCATGTGCCGGCGTGAACGCGGCGATGTTTTCCCATTGACTGAAAGCAGCATCCGCTATCGGCGATTTTCCGACAAGTATCTCGGTGTAAGCATAAGAACCGGACTCGGTTTTCCGCGCGGCAAGGCTCGGGTAATCTTTCGTCATGCGCTCATATACGGCGAGCAATTCCGACCGCGTGACCGTTCCGTCCGGATTGAAAGCGCCATCCTCTCCGACGGGCAGATATCCTTTGGATACGAACGCGGATACGGCACCGGTCGCATAACGTGAAACCGATGCCGCGTCCTTAAAATCCGCATCCTCGGCCGGAGCTTCGATTTTGAACGCGCGCGCAATCATGACAGCAAGTTCTTCGCGCGTCACAGGGTTGAGAGGCGATATGGTCCGGCCCATAGGCGTTTCGCTTCCGTGCAGTACATCCGCCGCAACGGCGTGGAGAATCGCGTTCACGCCGGCATAGCTTACTTTCGCGTCCGGCAGACCGTATAAGTCGGAGAAAGTTTTTTCGGTCCGCTCCGTCCATGCGTCGCGGAATATGGCGTAAAGCGATTCTGCGGCATCGGCGCGCGTCGCCGGCGCGTCCGGGCGGAAGAATTCGGGCCCCATGGGTTCCTGCGACGCGCCTCTCAAAACGCCCGCGTCGCTCCATGCGTCGATCCGTTCGGTGTCCGGTCTGCCGGCCGTGTCGGGATACTGTACGGCGGAGACCGTTGCCGCCGCGGGGACGCACAGCGCGAGGGTGAGAACAACGGTGAGCAAACGTCTGATCCTTTGATGGTTTTTCATGCGCAACCTCCTTTTTGTGGAATCTCCGTGTTTTTTGGTTTCCCGTCATAAACCGTATCACAGACCGCGTGCATTTTCAAGATCTCGGCGGAAACGCGGCGCTGTACGCCTATATATAAAATATATATCGCGTCGGTACACATGTTGTTGTTTTCATCGTATATCCATGGTAAACTCAAAGGGGGAGGTTGATGTCTGATGGAACACCTTACCTTGCGTCAGATTGAATCTTTTCTCTCGGTTGCGCACAGCGGGAGCATATCCCGCGCGGCGCGAGAACTTTATATAAGCCAACCGGTTGTCAGCAAATACGTGCGCGAGGTCGAGTCCGTTTTCGGCGCGCCGCTGTTTGAGCGCTCAAACAAAGGCGCGCGTCTCACGGAAACGGGCGTACGCGCCTACGCCGAGATCTACTTGATCCACGAGCAGTATCGCCTTGCGCTCGATGAAACAATTTCGCGGATTTCGGCACGGGAGCGCCCGACTTTGCGCGTCGGCTGTATTCAAGAAAGCGCTGTGCGCGGTATATCGGAAAACGTTTGCGCCGGTGTCGAACGGGATTTCCCGGGTATGCGCATCAAGCGGGGCT
>JAITKU010000095.1 GCA_031278255.1 Eubacteriales Family XIII. Incertae Sedis bacterium
CGAAGAATTCAATGCACCCCTCTCTCCCGAAAGACTCAGCGCAACCGGCCGGCCAACAGGGGGGTGCGTTGACCTTTTCAATTTTCACAGTAACGGGAAATCCACCGCCGCGCCGCAAATTTTCGCGTAGCGCTTGATTCCGGCGGGCGCGTTTGGTAGAATAGACACAAGGCATATCCCTTGTCCCGGGGGCAAGGGATACGCCGTCGTTCAATTTTGGCTCCGTCTGAATTTGAGCGCGGGAAGCACCCAAATTGTTGAAAACAAAGAGGAGGAAAAGGGATGAGAGGACGCGAATGCGGGCTGTCGGCTTTGAATTGATCGGAAAAACGACGCGCGGCGACGCGCGTCGCGGCAGGCTCACAACGCCGCACGGCCCTATCGAGACGCCGGCTTTTATGCCCGTCGGCACGGCCGCGACCGTGAAAGCCCTGCTGCCGGAACAGGTGGCGGAGAGCGGCGCGGAGATCCTGCTTTCCAATACCTATCATCTGTACCTGCGGCCGGGCGCGGAGGTCGTGCGGGCGGCGGGCGGCATTCACGCTTTCATGAACTGGAAGCGCGCCGTATTGACGGACAGCGGCGGTTTTCAGGTGTTCAGCCTGGGTTCGCTTCGCAAGATCACGGAGGAGGGCGTCACATTCCGTTCCCATATAGACGGCTCGGCCCATATGCTGTCGCCGGAGAGGTCCGTCGCGATACAAAACGCGCTCGGCGCCGATATCATCATGGCCTTTGACGAGTGCGCGCCCTATCCCGCCGATCGCGCCTATATCGAGCATTCGCTCGCGCGCACGACGCGCTGGCTTGCGCGTTGCAAGGCGGCCCACAAAAGCGCCGACACGCAGGCCCTGTTCGGCATCATGCAGGGCGGCGTTTACGCGGATCTGCGCGTGCGAAGCGCGAAAGAGATCGTGGAACTGGATCTGCCGGGCTACGCCATAGGCGGCCTGAGCGTCGGCGAGCCCAAGCCCCTGATGTATGAAATGCTCGAGGCTTCCGTCCCCTTTTTGCCCGAGCAAAAGCCCCGATATCTGATGGGTGTGGGCAGCCCCGACTGCCTGTTTGAAGCTGTGGAGCGCGGTGTGGACATGTTCGACTGCGTGTTGCCCACGCGGGTGGCGCGCAACGGGAGGGCGCTCACGTCTCAGGGGAATATCAACATCAAGAACGCGCGCTTTGAACGGGATTTTTCGGCGCTCGATCCCAAATGCGGCTGCTATACCTGCCGCAACTACTCCAGAGCCTATCTGCGGCATCTGTTCAGAGCGGGGGAAATCCTCTCGGCCGTGCTGCTCACGCTGCACAACCTCACGTTCTTGCAGGACCTGATGCGCGGTATGCGCCGCGCGATCGAAGCGGATCGCCTTGCGGAGTACAAGAACACGTATCGCGCGAGCATAGGGGACGCATAGGAATACGGCAAAAGGAGCATACTGACAAAACATGCCCATCTTAGTGCAAAGAGGTCTGCCGGCCTACAGAATACTGAAAGACGAAAATGTTTTCGTAATGTACAAGGACAGGGCGGAACGGCAGGATATCCGCCCGCTCAGCATCGCGATCGTGAATCTCATGCCCACAAAGGAGATCACGGAAACGCAGTTGATCCGTATGCTGGCCAACACGCCGCTTCAAGTCGATCTGCACCTTTTGACCATGGATTCACACGAATCCACGCATACGGACCGGCGGCATATGGAGACCTTCTACAAGACCTACGACGAGATCAGGAATCATCGCTTCGACGGCATGATCATCACGGGCGCGCCCGTCGAGTTTCTGCCCTTTGAAGAGGTGGATTACTGGAAAGAACTGTCTGAAATCATGGAGTATACGAAGCGGAACGTCTTTAGCGTCATGCACATCTGCTGGGGCGCGCAGGCCGGCCTGTATCATCATTTCGGCATCGGCAAGCACGTCGCGCCCGCGAAGATTTTCGGCGTGTTCAGGCATACGCTGAACGAACGCCGCTCCGAGTTGACGCGCGGCTTCGACGAGGAGTTCTACACCCCGCATTCGCGCAATACGCAGATTCTGAAAGAGGATGTGCAAAGGATTCCCGCGCTCAATATCCTCGCGGAATCCGAAGAGGCGGGCCTGCATATCATCGCCACCGAAAACAATCGTCTGGTGTTCGTGCAGGGCCACAACGAGTACGACAGGGATACGCTGCGGCACGAGTATGAACGGGACGCGGCAAAGGGCTTGCGGCTCGCGGTTCCCGTGAATTATTTTGAAAACGACGATCCGAGGCGGCGCGTCGTCGTGAAGTGGAGCTGTCACGGCAATCTGTTTTTCGCGAATTGGCTGAATTTCATATATCAGGAAACGCCCTACGACCTCGCGGAACTCGATGAGATGTACGCGGAGTACGCGCGCGCATGAAGCCTGCGGCGGAGGCGTCCTCCCACGGCGGCGCGGCGGTTTCGGAGGCGGGGGCGTTCTGCCCGCACGCGGATTGCGGCGGTTGCCGCTACCGCGATGTTCCCTACGCGGAGCAGCTTGCGATCAAGGAGGCCGCGTTTTTGCGGGCGCTGGACGAGAGAGGCATCCTCCCGGCGGAATCGCTCGCGATCGCGGGCAGTCCGCGCGTGTTCGCCTATCGGAACAAAATGGAGTACAGCTTTGGGGACGAAAACAAGGGCGGCCCGCTGACGCTCGGCATGCACAGGCGGAAGCGTTTCATGTCGGTGATCACGACGGACCGTTGCCGGCTCGTGGACGAGGATTTCAACCGTTTGCTCGCCGCCGTCCTGCGCTTCGCAAAGGAGCGGGGCTACGCCGCCTACAACAAAAAGACGCATCGCGGTCTGTTGCGCAATCTCGTGGTTCGCAAAGGCGTGCGCACGGGGCAGCTTCTGGTCAACCTCGTCACCTCGTCGCAGGGCGATATCGACGAGGGCGCTTTGGCCGAGGTCGTGCTTTCGCTCGCGCTCGAAAACCGCGTGGTGGGCCTGTTGCACAGCGTCAACGACAATCCGGGTGATTTTGTGCGCGGCGAGGAACAGCGTTTGATTTTTGGTAATAATTACTATTTAGAGGAAATAATGGGTTTATCGTTCAAGGTCAGCGCTTTCGCTTTCTTTCAGACCAATGTCGAGGCCGCCGCCGCGCTTTACGAGACCGCGCTGTCGTGGATACCGGATATCGCCGAAAAGACCGTGTTTGACCTCTACTGCGGCGCGGGGACTCTTGCGCAGGCCGCGGCGGCGCGCGGGGCCGGCCTTGCGGTGGGCATAGAGATCGTGCCCGAGTCCGTGGCCGCCGCGCGGGAGAACGCGACGCTGAACGGCCTGTCAAACTGCCGTTTTCTGGAGGGGGATGTGCGCGCGGCGACAGAGGGGCTTGCGGAGCGGCCGGATGTGATCCTGCTCGATCCGCCGCGCGCCGGCGTGCATCCGAAAGCCCTGCGGACGATATGCGATAAACGCGCGCAAACCGTCGTTTATATCTCGTGCAATCCGGACAGCCTGGCGGACAATCTGGCGTTTATGCGGGGATATTACAGGGTGAGGCGCATCCGGGCTTTCGACAATTTCCCTTTCACGGCGCACACGGAGGCCGTGGCCCTGCTGGAGGCCCTGTGAGCGGCGGGCGGGAGCGGCGCGCGGGCAGCGGCGGCGGGCGCGCGGCGATTCTGGACGAGTTGCGCGGCCTCGCGATCGTCAACATGGTCGCCTATCACGTCTGCTATGACCTCGTTTACATCCACGGCTTTAATCTGCCTTGGTTTCACGGGACCCTTGCCGGCGCGTGGCAGACGTACATCTGCGTATCTTTCCTGTTCATAGCGGGCGTCTGCACAAAGCTTTCGCGGCGCCCTTTCGTTCGGGCTTTCAAGATTTGCGCCTGCGCGCTTTTGGTCACGGCGGTCACGATCTACGCCTACCCCGACCTGCGGATCGTGTTCGGCATCCTGCACTGCCTGGGCGCGTCCATGCTCCTTTACGCGCTGTTCGGGCGCTTCCTGCGCGGGCTTCCGTCTCCCGTGGGCTTTGCCTTGGCGCTGCTGCTCGCCCTATGCACGTGGGATGTCACGAGCGGCGTTTTGGGCTTTGGGCCTTTTTCCGCAGACCTGCCGGCTTTCCTGTACAAAACGGCGTGGCTCTTCCCTTTCGGCTTCAGGAACGCGAACTTTTATTCGGCGGACTACTTTCCGCTGTTCCCCTACCTCTTCGTGTTCCTCGCCGGCAGTGCCGCGGGCGCGCTCGTGAAGTATCTTCCGCCCGCTGCGCGGCGGATGCATATACGGCCCCTGTCCTACCTGGGCAGACACAGCCTGATCCTATACCTCTTGCACCAGCCGGTGGCGATCGCGCTGCTCGGACTGCTGCTTTGACCGATCCGAAAGGAGATTTTACAGAATGAAAAAACCCATATTGGTCGTTATGGCCGCCGGAATGGGCAGCCGCTACGGCGGCTTGAAACAGACGGAACCCGTGGGGCCGAGCGGCGAGATCATCATGGATTATTCGATATACGATGCCGTGAAAGCCGGCTTTGAACGGCTGATCTGCATCATCAAGCCCGAGATGCGGGCGGATTTTGACGCGCTCGTCATGAACAGGCTGCGCGCGCGCATCGAGGCGGTCTACGCGTTTCAATCCATAGACGCGCTGCCCGCCGGTTTTTCCGTGCCCGCGGGCAGGAAGAAGCCCTGGGGCACCGCGCAGGCCGTACTCGCCGCGAGGGAATATATAGACGCGCCTTTCCTCGTGATCAATTCCGATGACTACTACGGCCCCGCGGCTTTCCGGACGGCTTTCGATTGGCTGTCCGCGCCGCGCCCCGCCTCGGATAAGCTGCGCTACGGCATGGTCGGCTACCTCGCCGAAAATACGCTGACGGAGAACGGCGCCGTGACGCGCGGCGTCTGCGAGGCCGACGCGCGCGGCTATCTGACGCGCATTACAGAACGCGCCGGGCTTGAGGCTTGCCCCGCCGGCGCGCGCTTCCCCTCGGAGGACGGAAGCGCCTTTACGGAGATTCCGGGGGACAGCCTCGTTTCGATGAACTTTTGGTGTCTGGAACCCGGGTTTACGGAGTCGGCGGCGCGCGATTTTCCGCTGTTTCTCGCGGAGAACCTGCCCGCGGATCCCGAGAAGTGCGAGTATCTTTTGCCGGCGGAGATAGACGCCCAGATTCGGCGCGGCGAAGCGGAGGTCGAGGTTTTGCGGAGTGCGGACAGGTGGTATGGCGTCACCTACAGGGAGGACAAGGCGCGCGTGGCAAAGGCCATGCGCGAAAAGCACGGGGCGGGTTTGTACCCGACACCGCTTTGGACTTGACCGACACCGCCCAATCCTCTTGCCGAAAGGCCGGGACCGGCGCCTCATCCGGCCCGCGTGGGCTTGCGATCCCCCGGCGAAGTGAGCCTCGGGCGAACGGAGGAATGAGGCGAAGCCGAATGTTGGAAGGAGCTGAATTTGAAGTCTGAAAAACCCCATATCTTCCTTATGGGGGAACGGGGCGTGGGAAAATCCACCGCGATCCGCGGACTCACGGACCGGCTTTTGGCCCGCGGCGCGAAGATCGGCGGCTTCAAAACCTTGGCGGGACCCGAAACGGCGCCGGGGCGTGACGCCGTGTACATGCTGCCCTACCGCGCGGACGCGGGCGCCCGCGCGTTTTCCGAGGATCACATCGTCGCGATACGGGATAAGCGCGCCGCGCGCTTTGAGCGTTACACGGCGGTTTTCGACGAACGCGGCGCGGAGCTTTTGCGGCGCGCCGCGCATTGCGATCTGATCGTCATGGATGAGTTGGGCTTCTTTGAGTCCGAAGCCTACGGCTTTCAGGCGGCGGTCCTGTCCCTGCTCGACGGCGCGCGGCCGGTGCTGGGCGTGGTCAAGCCGCCGTCCGCGTCGAAAGGCGTCGCTTTTTTGGAGAGGGTGCGCGCGCATCCGAACGTGCTGCTGTTCCCGCTGACGCGCGAAAACAGGGATGCGGCGCCGGAGCGCCTTTGGTCCCTCCTCGGGGCGGTTTACTCGTAGTATCCCTCCGTGGACTTGATCAGCGTCTCAAACTGCGCGAGGTCGTGGCCGTACCAGATTTCCGCGTCGCGCTCCTTGGCCAGCGCCAGCACATATGCCATGGACCTCA
>JAITKU010000137.1 GCA_031278255.1 Eubacteriales Family XIII. Incertae Sedis bacterium
CCGTTCGCTTCGCTCCGGGCACACGTAGGAGCGCAGAAGCCCTTGTCCCCTCAAAACATCCGTTCAACAATTGAAGTGCGCCTTTGGCGCTTCAATTTTGGACGGAGCCAAAATTGAAAGGAGTATTGCAATGGACATGTTATTCCCTGCAAATCCAATCAACACCACACCAAACAACTACGTTTCACCGAACAAAAACGGAACGACACCCAGTCAAATCGAATCGCAGAACGCCCTCCGCATGGAAAAAACCTCTCTGGTCCCGGAACATGAGGAGGTCGAATACAGGCGCGCCGAGGACGCCGACGAGAACAAAGAACGCCGCGGCAAGAAAAAAAATTCCGCCAACCGGGAATGCCAAACCTGCAAGGAGCGCAAATACAAAGACGTATCGAACGACTCGACGGTCTCTTTCCAAACGCCCACGAAGCTCGACAAGAACGAGGCGGCCCACGCGGTGCGCGCCCATGAACAGCAGCATGTTTCGCACGAACACGCAAAGGCCGAACGCGAGGGCCGCGAAGTCGTGAGCCAAAACGTCGTGATCCATTACGCCGTTTGCCCGGAATGCGGCAGGATCTACGTGGCCGGCGGCACGACCACGACCACAACGCGCGACGCGACGCCCCGCGAAAAACTCGGCGCGCAGTACGGCGCCGGCTTGGACCAATTGCCCAAAGGCTCGAATGTGGACGCGGGGGCCTAGGCTCCGCGCAACCGGGAGGATATTTGAACGACGGCTTCGGCCGCAATGTAAAACAGGCCGGCGAAGTGAGCCTCGGGCGAACGGAGGAATGAGGCGAAGCCGAATGCCGGACGGAGCCGAATTTGAAGAAAACGACGGACGGGGCTGACGGACGCCGCCAAAGACCGGCGCGTCCTTTCGGGGCGGTCTCCACAGAAAGTATATCCCGCTTTTCGTACGGTCTTTCTTTGTTTCATATATTCCGTCACGGCCTGTGTTTCTCTCTCCACGCCTCGATCTGCGCGAGGCGTTCTTTGACGCGCGCCTCCGAGCCTTGCGCCGTCGGTTCGTAGTATTTTCTGCCGCGCAGGGAGTCGGGCAGGCATTCCATCGCGGTCAGCTTGTCCTCGTAATGGTGCGCGTACATGTAACCCTCACCGTAGTGCAGTTCTTTCATCAGCTTTGTCGGCGCGTTGCGTATCTGCAGGGGCACGGGTTCGGCGAGCATTTCGCGGGCGTCGCGCGCGGCTTTCATGTAGGCCGCATCGACGGCGTTGGATTTCGGCGCGGCGGAGAGGTAGACGACGGCATGCGTCAGGTGGACGTTGCATTCCGGCATACCGATGAAGTGGCAGGCCTGGTACGCAGCCACGGCGATCTCGAGCGCGCGGCTGTCGGCCAAGCCGATATCCTCACTCGCGAAGCGCACGAGCCGCCGCGCGATGTACAAGGGATCCTCGCCGGCCTCGAGCATACGGGCCAGCCAGTAGATTCCGGCGTGTACGTCGCTGTTGCGAACGGATTTGTGCAGGGCCGAGATCAGATTGTAATGCTCCTCTCCGTTCTTGTCGTACAGCAGCGATTTCTTGCTGACGCACTGTTCCACCGTTTCCTTTGTGACGGTTGTCTTGCCCGCCTCGCGCGCGCCGTTCAGCACGGCCATCTCAAGCGTGTTCAGCGCAATCCGCGCGTCGCCGTTCGCAAAGGCCGCGATCATCGAGACGGATTCCGCGTCCACCGCGACATTCCTGCCGCCGAAACCCCGCTCGTCCCGCAGGGCGTTTTGCAAAAGCCGCTTCATATCCTCCTCGGAGAGCGCGTGCAGCACGAACACCTTGCAGCGTGACAGCAGGGCGGAATTGATCTCAAAGGAGGGGTTCTCCGTCGTGGCGCCGATCAGCACAATGCTGCCTTTTTCGACAAAGGGCAGGAAAGCGTCCTGCTGCGCCTTGTTGAAGCGGTGGATTTCGTCGATGAAGAGGATCGTCTTTTCCCCCATCCTGCGATTGAGTTCGGCGCGCTGCATGACCTCCTTGATCTCGCGGATCCCGCTCGTAACGGCGCTGAAATCGATGAAGTTTGCCTTGGTCCTGCCGGCGATGATCCGCGCGAGCGTCGTCTTGCCGACGCCGGGCGGTCCCCAGAAGATCATGGACGGCGTCTGATCCATATCGATCATCTGCCGCATGACCTTGCCCTCGCCCAGAAGATGTGTCTGCCCCACAAACTCGTCGAGGTTCCGCGGACGCAGGCGGCTGGCGAGGGGATTCGTCATCGTTCGATCGTCAAAGAAAGATTGCTGCTCCATCTACTTGTCCTCAAGGGTTTTTTCGACCTCGCGCATCCGGCCCCGCGCGAGGTCCTCCGGGATATAGACCTGTCCGCACGAGGGGCAGCGCAGGGCCTTATGCCGAAACGAGCGTTTCAAATAGTTGAACTGGGTGTCCATAAGCCGCATTTCGACCTTGCAGCGATCACAGATCCACGTCTTGCTTGACTCCATTCCAAACAGCCTCCAAAGCGATCTCCATCCTGTGCGCGTAGGCCCGCAGAAGCTCCGGCCCGGCCCCCTCTTCCCGCAGCCTGTATTCGACCCAGTACGACATATGGCCGATCTTTTTGTAACCGCTGTAGGCGCCGCTGTCCGCGTTGCGAACCCTGCGGCCCGTCCGCTCGCAGAAAGCCACGACCGCGCGGACCTCTTCCTCGAGTATGCGGTCCGCGTCCATTTGGGCGAGAAGCGCCTCGCCGATAAAGATGCGCGGGCCGCCGTCCGCGTCCGCGGCGGGCGGATCGGGCTTTTCGTTCCAATACCTTTCGAGAAGCGTCCGCTTCAGGGCGGCGCGGTTGTGCCTGCGCTCCGTGACCGTGGCGAGGCGCGCGTCTGCGTTCGCGGACGGCTGCGCGAAGAGTATTTCCAGAATGTGCAGACATTTCTTCCCGGACTTTCTGAGCGCGTCCCTGCAATTCGCGCAGTACGCGATGTAGGGAAGTTCGCTTTCTGAGGCGCGTTTCTCCGCGACAAAGGCCGCGTAGGCGGGGTCCGCGACGGCGGGCTGCCCGCCGTATCCGCAGCAGCGCGTTACCCGCTCCTGCTCCGCGAGGGGCACGAGCCCGCAGCCGGCCGCCGCGGCAAGCTGTCTGACGGCGGACTTCATGCCGGCGGCCCGGCGCGCGGCGCAAGGATCGAACACCGCCCACTCCCCGCGCGCGCCGCCCCCGGCCGCGTCCGCGGGCGCGGTAAGGGTGCCGCCGGAACCGGCAAGGTCGGAGGATTCGGATAAATTTCCATAATTTATATAATTTTCCATAGTTCCGGGCGCCTCCCCTGCCCCCGACCCTCGTTCGGCAAAGACCTCGTAGATCGAGCGCTGCGGCATCTCCGGAATGCAGCGCGCAAAGGACTCCATGCAGGACGGGCAGGCGAACAGCATCAAGGGTTCCCCGAGCGCCCGCCACGCGGCGCGGATCGCCGAGACGGCGGCGCCGTGCTTCTCCGCGTCCCCCGCCCACTCCGCGGGCGCGCCGCAGCAGCGCAGAAACAGAGCCGTATCGGGGCGCCTTGCGAGCAGACCGGCGTAGACCGCCTCCACAAGCCCCGGATCGCCCGCGCCGAGTTGACAGCCCGGAAAAAACGCCTGCGCACACGTCGCGGCGCCGGCGGGCGCCCGGCACAGCGCCGCCTCGGGTCCGTCGGCAAAATCCATGTCCCGCAGCCAAAAATCGTGAAAAACCCAAGGCGCTTTGTCCTGTCTGTGCATACTGCGACGCCCCTCCAGAATCAGGCCCTCCAGATCGATTTGCGCCGGGCATATCTCACGGCAGATATTCGCGAGGTTGCTGCCGCTCAGGAGGCGCTTCGCCGGCGTGGCCTTGACCTCCGAAACCCCGGGCAGGGTGGTGGCCGCGATCTCGTCCCGGATGCGCAGGGGCCACTTGCCCGTGAACGCGCAGAGATCGACGTACAGCCTGCAGGCGTCGCATTGACATTTCAGACAGCGCCGGGCCTCCTCCCGCGCCTCGTCCTCCGTGTAGCCTTCCCCGCTTCGCGCGGCGACGGGCGGCGCGTCGGTCAGCCGCGCGGCGTCGAGTACCATGCGCGTTTCCGCCCTGTTCGGCGGATAAAGCAACTTGTCCGTCTTGAGGAAATTGTCCAGAACCGTCCCCATATAAAGGCCGCCGGCGAGGGCCCGCGCGCCCGTCTCCCCGATCAGCGCGCCGCCCGCGAACCAAGCCGTATGCCCGTCGCGCAGACAACAGCCGCCGCTTTCGCCCGCGGCGACCGGCAGACCGAACGCATCGCCGCCCGCGCCCGTCGCAACATAGACCGCGTCAAAGCCCCGCGCGTTCAAGAAATCGCGATCGGGCACCCGCGCGGAGGTATGCAGCACATATTCCTCGTGCCGGAACTGTTCCTCTATATCCCGCAGAAAGAGAGCGGGCGGCAGGACATCCCACAGTTTGCCGCCGAGACGCGCGCCGCGCGCAAAGACCTCCACCTTGTATTTCTTCGCCGAAAGGCGCAGGGCGCAGGCCAGACCGCTGACGCCGGCGCCCACGATCGCGATGCGTCCGCGCTTCGCGGGCACGTTGTAGCCCGTCGCCCCCTTGTCCTTCGCGAAAGAGAGGCAGGCGCGTTCGAGAAGCGGCATCTCAATGCCCCCCCTGCGGCCCGCGAGCGGACAGACCGACTTGCAAGGCGCGCGGCAGAGCGCCGCGGCGATGTGCGGAAAGCCGGTCGCGTTGCGATAAACCTTAAAGGCGGCATTCCACATGCCCTTTCGGATCTTCTCGACAAAATCGAGGACATCCATATGAAAGGGGCATTTTGCGCCGCAAAACGGCGCCTCTTTTTGCAAGCACGCGCCAAAATTGTCCGTGTATTCGCCCATATGCAAATCATATCACAATTTTGCGTGTATTTGAATACCCGAATTGCCGTGACCAATTATGACGCGTTGTATAATTAAGATTGCCGCTTGTTCTCCCGTGGTCAGTTGAAAAGGTACGTGCGACCCCCGG